>NZ_VKHT01001032.1 GCF_014141535.1 Streptomyces alkaliphilus
ACCACCCCACCCCCTTCCCCACGACAACGGAGCGACCCATGAGGGACGACACGAGTGACACCCGGGAGATCGCGGGCCGTGGCGGCGGCCGGCGGAACCGGGGCCACAAACGCCGCGGGTTGACCACCCGGCTCACCGTCCTGGTGACCACCCTGGCGGTCGGAGCCGCCGGGACCGTGATCGCCACCCAGTACGCCTCGGCCGGCAACAAGCACCGGGACACCGTTCGGGAACAGCCCCGCGGCAAGGCGTGGCACGGCACCATCAGGTGCCCCGATGTCGGTGACCAACTGGAGGACGTGCCGGAGGGCGTGCGGGCCCGGGTGGACCGGGAACTCTCCCGCCTTGACGCCCAACTCGCGGTCGCCTATCGACAGTTGGCCCATCAGCGGGGCAATCCCCGCCGCG
Source organism: Streptomyces alkaliphilus (assembly GCF_014141535.1). Lineage (GTDB taxonomy): Bacteria > Actinomycetota > Actinomycetes > Streptomycetales > Streptomycetaceae > Streptomyces > Streptomyces alkaliphilus. The sequence goes on from NZ_VKHT01001032.1 coordinate 409, forward strand.
TGATGACGAAGTTGGAGCGGAAGCGTTCCTCCACCATCGGCCGCATCGTGCGCACCCTCGGTTCGGTCACCGAGAGCCCCGACCACCTGCGCGGCCTGGCCGGATGCGAGTTCCAGCGCGGCCGACCGGGCGGGAACCCGGAGCCGCCGCCCGTCGAGGGCGGCGAGGGTGAGGGCGAGGAGATCGGCGGTGTCGGTGAGGGCATCGGCGGCGTCGGCGAGGGTGACGACAACGGCGAGCCCATCGAGAACGGTCCCGTCCCCGAGGACTTCGTGGACATCACCACCGTGGCGCCCAACGTCAACGAGCCGATTCCCGGTGAGAACGCCTCCACCGGAACCCTGCTGTTGGAGTGCGGCCGCAACGAGGAGGGTCGCCACAACTCGGACAACGTCATCGTCGCCCCCGGCGTGAGCAACGGCGCCCACCACATGCACGACTACGTCGGCAACGTCTCCACCGACGCCTTCTCCACCAACGAGAGCCTGGAGGCCGCCGACACCACCTGCACCAACGGTGACCGCTCCACCCACTACTGGCCGGTCATCCGGATCCAGGACGGCACCGACGAGCAGGACTTCGATCAGCCCGGCGGCGGTCTGGACGGCAACATCGGCACCATCCTCACCCCGGAGACCGTCACCATCCGATTCCGCGGCAACCCGTTGGGCGAGGTCACGGCGATGCCGCGCTTCCTGCGCATCATCACCGGTGACGCGCGTTCCTTCACCAACGGCACGGCCAACGCCAACTCCTCGTGGAGCTGCACCGGCTTCGAGGACCGGCAGCTGACCGACCGCTACCCGATCTGCCCCGAGGGCAGCAGCGTGGTGCGCACCTTCGAGTTCCAGAGCTGCTGGGACGGGGAGAACGCCGACAGCGCCAACCACCGCAGTCACGTGGACTTCGTCCGTGAGGACGGCAGTTGCGCCGACGGCTTCGTGGCCATCCCGCAGCTGGTGCACCGCATCACCTACGACATCCCGCCGGGTGCCGTGTACGCGGTGGACAGCTTCCCCGAGCAGTTGCACAAGCCGATCACCGACCACAGCGACTTCATCAACGTCATGACCGACGAGCAGATGAACACGCTCGTGGAGTGCGTCAACAGCGGGCAGCGGTGCGGCCCGCAGTGACCTTCGACCGACAGCCGAACGGCCGTCACCGGTCCTGACCGGCCCGTGATCCGAACCCCCGCCCCGGGGCGATGAGGACCCCATCGCCCCGGGGCGACTGTGCCGTGTCCGGGCCCCGCGGGAGGGCGGTTCCGCCGGCGGAGGGGCCCTCAGCCCCCGGCCCCCTCGGG
>NZ_VKHT01001033.1 GCF_014141535.1 Streptomyces alkaliphilus
GTCCCCGATGGCCAAGACGGACGGGTGAGTGTGCCGTGGCGGTGCATGCCCGGCGCCCCCGGTCGGACCTAGCCTGCGGTGCAGGAAGCCGAACGCCCCGGAGCGCCACCGTCCGCCGCGACCCGACCCGGCCCCTCCCCCGCTCCGGCGGGGAAGGGGCGTTCGGGCCCGGGTCCCCCGGACCGTGCCGCTCCTCGTGCCCGAGGAGTGCGCCCCATGACCACCACCACCGCCCCCGTCGGGGGTCCCACCGTTCCCCAGGAACGGCGCGTCGTCACCGAGATCCCCGGCCCGCTCTCGAAGGAGATGTGGGAACGCAAGCGGGCCGCCGTCGCGGACGGCGTCGGCGCGGTGCTGCCGGTGTTCGTCTCCCGCGCCGGCGGCGGGATCGTGGAGGACGTGGACGGCAACGCCCTGATCGACCTCGGCTCCGGCATCGCGGTGACCTCGGTGGGGAACAGCGCCGAGGCCGTGGTGCGGCGGGCCGGCGAGCAGTTGGGGCGCTTCACCCACACCTGCGCCATGGTCACCCCCTACGAGGGATACGTCGAGGTGTGCGAGGAACTGGCCCGACTGACCCCGGGCGAGCACGCCAAGAAGTCCGCGCTGTTCAACTCCGGCGCGGAAGCCGTGGAGAACGCCGTGAAGATCGCGCGCTACCACACCCGGCGGCAGGCCGTGGTGGTCTTCGAGCACGGTTACCACGGGCGCACCAACCTGACGATGGCGCTGACCGCGAAGAACATGCCCTACAAGCACGGCTTCGGACCGTTCGCGCCCGAGATCCACCGGGTGCCGGTGGCCTACCCCTACCGGTGGCCGACCGGCCCGGAACACTGCGCGGAGGAGGCCGCGGCGCTGGCGATCGAACGGATCGTGAAGGAGGTCGGGGCGGAGAACACCGCCGCGATCCTGATCGAGCCGCTGCTGGGCGAGGGCGGCTTCATCGAGCCGGCGCCGGGCTTCCTGCCCCGGCTCGCGGAATTCGCCCGGGAGCACGGCATCGTCTTCATCGCGGACGAGATCCAGAGCGGTTTCTGCCGCACCGGGAGCTGGTTCGCCTGCGACCACGAGGGCGTCGTGCCGGACCTGATCACCACCGCCAAGGGCATCGCCGGTGGTCTGCCGCTGGCCGCGGTCACCGGCCGGGCGGAGATCATGGACTCGGTCCACGCCGGCGGACTGGGCGGCACCTACGGCGGCAACCCGGTGGCGTGCGCCGCCGCGCTCGGCGCCATCGAAACGATGCGCGGGATGGACCTCAACGCCCGGGCCCGGCGGATCGAGGAGGTCATGAAGCCGCGGCTGCGGGGGATGGCCGAGAGGTTCGAGGTGATCGGCGAGGTGCGCGGGCGCGGCGCGATGCTGGCGGTGGAGCTGGTGCGGCCGGGCGGCACGGAGCCGAATCCGGAGGCGACCGCGGCCGTGGTGCGCCACTGCCACGCCAACGGTGTGCTGGTGCTCAGCTGCGGCACGTACGGCAACGTCCTGCGGTTCCTGCCGCCGCTGGTGATCGGCGAGGACCTGCTGTCGGAGGCGCTGGATGTGCTGGAGGAGGCGTTCGCCGGGCTGTGAGGCCCGCTGGAACCCAAGCCGGGGGCGGGCCCGGGCCCGCCCCCGGGTCGGTGGGCCCGGGGTCAACGGGATCCGGCCGGGCCGGCCCCGGACCCCCGGCACGGCGCCTTTGCCGGGGAGGGGAGCGGGTGGGCC
>NZ_VKHT01001034.1 GCF_014141535.1 Streptomyces alkaliphilus
GGGGCGCCGATGCCGGGCAGGCCCAGCATGACCCCGGCCCCGGCCCCGGCCCCGGGGCCGGCCGGGCCGCCCCGCGCGGCGGCCGACCGGGCGCCGACCGGCGGCAGCCGGCGCACGGAGAGGGCGGGCTTGTCGGCCAGCAGATGGTGCGGGGCGGCGTAGGTGATCTCGACGGTCACCAGGTCACCGGGGCGCACCGGGCCCTCGGCGGGGTCGGCGGGCTCGGGGTTGAAGTGGACCAGCCGGTTGTCGGGAGCCCGCCCGGAGAGCCGGCGGGTGGCGCCGTCCTTGCGGCCCTCGCCCTCGCTGACCAGCACCTCCACCACGCGACCCACCTGCCCGCGGTTCTCCGCCCAGGAGATCTCCTCCTGGAGTTCGACCAGTCGCTCGTAGCGCCGCTGCACGATCTCCTTGGGGATCTGGTCGGGCATCTCGGCGGCGGGGGTGCCGGGCCGCTTGGAGTACTGGAAGGTGAAGGCCTGGGCGAAGCGCGCCTCGCGGACCACGTGCAGGGTCTGCTCGAAGTCCTCCTCGGTCTCGCCGGGGAAGCCGACGATGATGTCGGTGGTGATCGCGGCGTCCGGGATGGCGGCGCGCACCCGCTCGATGATGCCGAGGTAGCGATCCTGCCGGTAGGAGCGGCGCATGGCGCGCAGTACGCGGTCGGAGCCGGACTGCAGCGGCATGTGCAACTGCGGCATCACGTTCGGCGTCTGCGCCATCGCCTCGATGACGTCGTCGGTGAAGTCCCGGGGGTGGGGGGAGGTGAAGCGCACCCGCTCCAGGCCCTCGATCCGGCCGCAGGCGCGCAGCAGGTCGGAGAAGGCACGGCGGTCGCCGAAGTCGGAGCCGTAGGCGTTGACGTTCTGCCCGAGCAGGGTGATCTCGCAGACCCCGTCCTCCACCAGCGCCTCGATCTCGGCGAGGATCTCACCGGGACGGCGGTCCTTCTCCTTGCCGCGCAGCGCGGGCACGATGCAGAAGGTGCAGGTGTTGTTGCAGCCCACCGAGATCGACACCCAGGCCAGGCGGTCGCTCTCGCGCCGGGTGGGGAGGGTGGAGGGGAAGACCTCCAGCGACTCCGCGATCTCGACCTGGGCCTCCTCGCGGATCCGGGCGCGCTCCAACAGCACCGGCAGTTTGCCGACGTTGTGGGTGCCGAAGACCACGTCCACCCAGGGGGCGCGGCGCACGATGGTGTCGCGGTCCTTCTGGGCCAGGCAGCCGCCGACGGCGATCTGCATGCCGGGACGGGCGGCCTTGCGCGGGGCGAGCAGACCGAGGTTGCCGTACAGGCGGTTGTCGGCGTTCTCCCGCACGGCGCAGGTGTTGAACACCACGACGTCGGCGGCGTCGGCGTCCTTGGGGGCGCGGACGTAGCCGGCCGCCTCCAACAGGCCCGCCATCCGCTCGCTGTCGTGCACGTTCATCTGACAGCCGAAGGTCTTCACCTGGTAGGTACGCGCGCCGTTGGACATGCGGGGACTCATCCAAACCGATCCGGGGACAACCGGCCGCCCGGGCAGGACGGCGACCGATCCCCCAGTCTACGGCGCGTCGGCACCGCCTCCGCCCGTGCCCGGACGGACGCGTGCCGGCGGGTGCGGGGGAGCGTCCTTTCCAGCGGGACGGCCGGGACGGCAGACTGGGGACGTGTCCGCACCACCCCCCACACCCGCGCAGCCGCCGGCGGACGGCCCCCGTTCCCC
>NZ_VKHT01001035.1 GCF_014141535.1 Streptomyces alkaliphilus
CCCCTCCCGGGCCCCTCCCGGCGTGTCGGGTCACGGTTCCGTCACATCGTCCTCCGTCGGCCGCCGGTTCGGCAACGCCCCCGGTATCACCGTCGACGGCCTTTCGGGGAGAATTCGGGAAGCGGACGCTTTGGGGCGTGCCCCGCGGGGAGACGGTTCGGGGAGAAACGGTTTTCCCGCGCGTTCCCCGGCTGGGTCGTCACCGCCCGTCGTGGTTTCCCCCGGCGCGCCGGTCACGAAGGGTCCGGGAGCACCCGGCCGTTTCCCGGGATGGCCACGCGTGGAGAACCGGCGCGGAATGTCGTCGGCGTCCGGGGTTCCCGCCACCGGTTTTCCGGACGGAATCCGCCGGAGGGGCCGGACCGGCACCGGGGCGTCGTTTCCCGGAAACCGACCGCGGGCGGCGCGGTCCCACCATGTCCCGGGACATACCGACTTCCGGGAGCCTCCTGCCGATTGTCCTCCCCGGGCCGCCGGGTGGGAGGTCGGAAACCGGCACGCCCGAAAGCGTCGAAACCCCGGCTCCGGCGATCATTCACGACCGTTTCTTCACATATCGGATCGGCTCCCGCCGGGGCGTGACCCCCGCTCTCCCCCGGCGTTGAGCAGGGCAACAGAACCGCCCACCGCCCGAACGCGTGCCGTACCGGGCCGGAACCGAGGAGCGACAGTGCCCACCATGCTCGACGTCAGTGAAGACGTACGCGCCGAGATCGGCGACGAAGAAGCCGACCGGCTGCTCGCCGGGGAGACCGCCCCCGGTGCCTACGACTGCACGTCGTGCCGGACCCCGGGCGACCCCGAGCGCGACCCCACGAGCACCGTCCTGTTCGTCGGGGAGGAGACGGCCGTCCTGGCCTTCGCCCACGCCGACTGCCTGCCCTCGCGGGTGGTGCCGGTCTCCGAGGAACAGCTGCGCGGTGCCGTGCAGACCATCACGGGTGAGACGCCGCCCGCCTCCGCCGAGGAGCTGGGGGGCTCCCCCCGTCAGGCCGTCCTCGGGGTGACCTGTGGTCAGATCGCCGTGGGCGACGATCTCTACCCCGCGCTGGTGATCGAGCCGACGGCTCCCATCGCCCGGCCGGGCAGCGACGCCCCGGAGGACGTCTTCCTGGAGCTGTTGGGCGAGCAGGGCTTCCAGAAGGTCGCCGACCCGGGTCGGATGCCGGAGGAGCTGCCGGGCTGGTCGGTACTGATGGTCGACGGCGAACTGCACTCGATCCTCCAACCGGGCCTGGTGGGGGCGCCCTCGGCGCCGTGGTGGCAGGCCCACCGGCCGCTGGCGCTGACCGACGAGTGGCGGGCGACCGCGAAGGACCGGCACACGGTCCTGGTCTACGCGGCGCCGGTGGGCACCATCGGTCGTCAGCCCCGGGAGGATCTCCTGCGGGTGGCCCTGGAGAAGGCGGCGCTGGAGGGCTCGTTGGTCGCCGCGGCGTTGCCGCTCTCGGGGACCTGACCCCCTTGGTCCGGGTGCCCCCTACGGGCACCCGGACGCCACCGGGGCGTTCGGGACGGGGCGCGGGAGCGGCGGCGCGCTCCCGGAGCCACGACTTCCCGGCCCCCTCCCGCATCCGTCCCGGCTTCCACTCGTTGATCGGGTGTGCAGCCCATCGACTCATCCCGTTCCGACAGCGGCGGACAGGGCCGCCACCGGCACTCCGCCGGCCTGGTGCCCGCCCTGCGGATCCCGCCGCCCCCTCCTCGAC
>NZ_VKHT01001036.1 GCF_014141535.1 Streptomyces alkaliphilus
GTGTCGGTGGTCACGGGGTCGGTCATCCTTCGCTGCGAGAGGGGGTGGATTCCGGGGAGGCGGCGGCGCGGGCGGCGCGACGGGCGGCGTTCCACCGGGGAAGCACGGTCGCCAGCCGGGCGCGGAAGCCCTGTTCCGCGGTGGCCAGTCGGTAGACGTGCTCGGTCCTGTCCTTGATCACCCTGCGGCCGGAGAAGACTCCGGGGGCTGTGCCGGCGAGCACCTGCTCGGCCACTTTCCAGGTGTGCTCGGCGGCGTGGCGCTCCCACTTCTCAAGCACGCGTTCGGTGGCCTCTACGTCCTCGGGGTTCCCTCGGAGGTCCAGGAGCAGCATGCGGGCGGGGGCATCCAGGGCGTAGAGGAGAGTCTCCCCCGGTCGCTGGCCCCTGTCCCACGGGATGGGTTCGCTGCCCGCGGCACGCATCAGGTCCCCGGAGAGGTGGTTGAGCGCCGAGGCGAGTTGTTCCGCCTGCTCGGCCGCCTCCAGCAACGAGGAGCACAACGGTCCCTCCGGGTCCAGGGCGACCAGCGGCAGGGGGATGGAGTCGACGTAGAGGTCCTCCACCACCGCCGACTGGTTGCCGTAGGCGATGCCGGTCAGCTCCACGCGCAGCGGGTAGGTCGCGGGCAGCCGGTCCCGCACGCCACCGAGCTGATCCAGCAGCACGCTGGTGCGGAAGCCGGCTCGGTCGCCCCGGGCGTCGCGCTGCTCCCGGTCCACCGCGAGGAATGCCTCCAGGCCGCGCCAACCGGCCTTGCCGGTCTGGTGCCGGCGGGGCAGTTCGGCGGGGATGGGGCGCTTCGCCGCGGCCCCCGTCCTCGGCCGCTTCGGGGTCGGGGTGAGCCTCCAGGCGGTGTGGGGTTCGTGGTCGGGCGTGACGGTCAGGCGGTCCCCCGCCGCCACGACGACCCGGGTCACCCGGACACCGGCCGGGGTGTCCTCGGGGATGAGTCGAATACGGCGGGACTGCCAGGTCCACAGGTCCAACGGCCCGCGGGAGGCGCGCTCCCGCCAGGCGGGAAGCGCGCAGGAGAGGGTGTCCTCGACGCGGCCGGTGGTGTCGCGCCGACGCCACTGCGGAAGGTCGTCGGACAGGCGTGTCCGGCCGAAGGGGATGTTCAGCACGAGCGTTTCGAACAGCGTGCTCCCCAGCGGCATCACCACGCCCAACTGCCCGAGCGGGCCCGTGGGGTTGCCGGTCGTCTTGCCCGCCTTGACCCGAGGGTCCCCCACGGCCCCGGTCTTGATGGCGGCGGTGTCCCAGCAGTGGGTGTGCAGCAGCCACCGCGCCGCCTGCGCCGGGGTCAGTTCCAGGGGGTCCCCCTCGGTCCGCGAGGCGAACAGCGGCACGTTGTTGCCCGTCGCGGCGGTCGCCACCAGCAGGGCGGAGCCCTTGGTCTCCCCCTTCGTCGTGCGCAGCCCTGCCACCTGGGCGAAGGGGTCGACCGGGTCGAAGAGATCGAACCGGGCCCGGTGTTCGCCGAGATAGGCGGTGAGGGTGTCGCGTTGTTCGGGTGTGAGCGCGCCGGCGCGCATCATGGCGAGCCAGTCCCCGGCTTCGCCGGGATATCCCAGGGCGTCCACGAGGATCGGCAGGAGCACCTGTCGGAGGACGGCGGGCTTCTGGGTGGGGAGGTCCACCGCCAGGTCCCGGTAGCGCTCGGCGTGCAGGAGGAGCTCTCCCGCCCCCACCTCGACGGTGCCT
>NZ_VKHT01001037.1 GCF_014141535.1 Streptomyces alkaliphilus
CCCCTCCACGGGGAGTGCCGGCGCCGCCCGTCGGTGCCGGGGCGGACGCCCGGGAGACCCGGCCCGGGAACCCGCTCCCACCCCGGCCGCCGGCCGTCAGCCGTGGGGGATCGTCACCGTCGACAGGTTGCCGATCCCCACCGTGCTCGGGCCGTTGCCGATGGCGTTCCAGATCTCCACCCGGACCCGGCCGTTCACCAGATCGGAGTGGGAACCGGCGGAGGAGGCCAGACCCCGGCTCTCGGTGTACCGCTCCCATCCGGGTTCCGGATCGGTGGCGAAGTAGCGGTAGGTCTCCGTGCGGTCCCAGGTGCCGTTGCCGGTGTGGTCGTAGGAGATCCGCACCTGTTGGCCGTTGGCGACGGTGGTGCCCGCGTCCACGAAGAGTTCGAAGCGGGTGTCGCCGCCGGTGTACCGGGCGTTCACGCCCTCCGCGAGGAAGGTCTGCGGCCGGTGCGGTGAGCCGTCGTGGTTGGCGCCGTCGGCCGAGGGGAGCGTCGCCGAGGACGCGCCGGACTGAGCGGCACCGAGACCGCCGCCGCCCCGCAGGTGGAGCACGGAGGGGTTGCCGGGCTGCCCCGGCTCCCCGGGATCGCCGGAGCCCTGCGAGGTACCGCCGTCGTCACCACCGGAGCCGTTTCCGCCACGGGTCCAGACCGCGACGTGGTCGACGAGCAGCGAATGGCCGGGTTGGGTGGCCGGCACCGGGGTGGGGAAGCCCGCGACCCCGTCGGGGAAGGCACCGCCCATGGCCAGGTTCAGCAGCAGGAAGTAGCCCGCGTGCTCGGTCATGTTCGCCCACGTCGTGGCGTCGAACATGCCCTGGTGCACCCGGTGGTACCGCTCGCCGTCCACGTACCAGCGGAACTCGTTGGGGGTGACGGAGCGGTCCCACTCGAACCCGTAGGTGTGGAAGGCCTCCTGACAGGTGGCGCCGGGGCAGGGCCGACTGTTCCCCAGACCGTTGAACTCGTCGCACGGCCCGCCGGGCGCCGTGCCGCAGTGCAGCACGCCCCAAACGGTGTTGAGGCCGTTGACGTTCTCCATGATGTCGAACTCGCCGATGCCGGGCCAGTTCCAGTAGTTGCCCCGGTAGGGGGAGCCGAGCGCCCAGAACGCCGGCCAGTAGCCCAGCGCGGCCTCCCCGGTGACGTTCGGCAGTCGCATCCGGCCCTCGATGCGCAGCGTCCCGCCCTCGGGAGCCTTGAAGTCGGCGCGGTGGGTCTCGATGCGGGCCGAGGTCCAGCGGCCGGAGCCCTCGCGCAGCGCGGTGATCCGCAGGTTGCCGTTGCCGTCCAGGGCGATGTTGTCGGGGGAGTCCGTGTAGTACTGGATCTCCCCCGTGCCCCAGTTGTCGGGTCCGCCGGGGTAGGAGTGGCCGATGTCGATCTGCCAGTTCTCCGCGGAGGGCGGGGCGCCCGCGGGACCCTCGAAGTCATCGCCCCAGACCAGCTCCCAGCCGTCCTGCGCCGGGGGGATCGCGGCCTGCGCCCCGGTGGAACCGAGTGCCGTGGTGACCGTGCCGGCGGCCAACAACAGGGCGCCGACACCGGCTATGAGCGCCTTCGGCCTCCGTCGTCGTCGCGAACGTGCGGGGGATTGCGTGCCCATGGGAGAGCACCTCCTGTTGACGTGGGGGTGTGGCCGCGACCGGGGCCGGGCGGGGGGAGCGCTCCTCCGCCGTTATAGGTGTAGTCCAATCA
>NZ_VKHT01001038.1 GCF_014141535.1 Streptomyces alkaliphilus
AGTTGTGTATAAGAGACAGGTCGGTGGTTCGGCCGGCCGTCCCGCATCCGCCCGGTCGAACACCCCACAATGGAGGGCATGGAACTGCGCATCTTCACCGAACCCCAGCAGGGCGCCTCCTACGAGCAGCTGCTCGCCGTGGCCAGGGCCACCGAGGACCTCGACTTCGGTGCCTTCTTCCGCTCCGACCACTACCTCGCCATGGGCGGGGACGGTCTGCCCGGCCCGACGGACGCCTGGATCACCCTGGCGGGCCTCGCCCGGGAGACCAGCCGCATCCGCCTCGGCACCCTGATGACCGCCGCCACCTTCCGACTCCCCGGGGTGCTGGCGATCCAGGTGGCCCAGGTGGACGCCATGTCCGGCGGGCGGGTCGAGCTGGGCCTGGGAGCGGGGTGGTTCGAGGCCGAGCACACCGCGTACGGCATCCCCTTCCCCAAGGAGAAGTTCCCCCGGCTGGAGGAGCAGTTGGAGATCGTCACCGGGCTGTGGGCCACCCCGGTCGGCGAGACCTTCTCCTACAGCGGCACCCACTACACCCTCACCGACTCCCCGGCCCTGCCCAAGCCCGCGCAGCCGAAGCCCCCGGTGCTCATCGGTGGTCTGGGCGCCACCCGCACCCCGCGTCTGGCGGCCCGCTTCGCCGACGAGTTCAACCTGCCGTTCGCCTCGCTCGAGACCTCCGCCGAGCAGTTCGGCCGGGTGCGGGAGGCCGCAGAGAAGGCGGGCCGTTCGCCCGACGACCTGATCTACTCCAACGCCCTGGTGGCGTGTGTGGGCCGCGATGAGGCGGAGATCGCCCGCCGGGCGGAGGCCATCGGCCGCGAACCCGCCGAACTGCGGGCCAACGGCCTGGCCGGCACCCCCGACGAGGTGGTGGAGAAGATCGGCCGTTACGCCGAGCTGGGCGCCTCCCGCGTCTACCTGCAGATTCTCGACCTGTCCGACCTGGATCACCTGGAGCTGATCTCCTCCCGGGTGCGGACGCAACTGTCGTGACCCACCGGACCGGTCCCGGCGCGTCCCCCGGCGGGGCGCCCGGGGTCGGTGCGGGGACGCCCTCGTTCGCGGTTCCGCTGCCCCTGGACGGCGGGCTGTCGGCGCAGTTGGCCGCCGCCGGTCGGGAACCCCATGGGGAGCTGTGGACGGCGGCGGCTCTCCTGGACGCCCCGGAGGCGTTGATCGCCGCGCACGGCGCCTTTCTGGCGGCCGGGGCGCGGATTCTGCTGACCGCTTCCTACCAGGCGTCCCGGCAGGGCCTGGCCCGCCGGGGCCTGTCGGCGCGGGAGGCCGACGAGGCGATCGCCCGCTCGGTGCGGTTGGCACGGGCCGCCGTCGCCGCCCGCCCGGCCGGAGGCGAACCGGTGTGGGTGGCGGGCTCGATCGGCCCCTACGGCGCGGTGCTGGGGGGCGGCGCGGAGTACCGGGGTCGGTACGGCCTCGGCGCCGGGGAGCTGGAGCGGTTCCACCGGCCGCGCCTGGCGGCGCTGGCCGCCGCCGGCCCGGACCTGATCGCCCTGGAGACGCTGCCGGACCAGGACGAGGGGGCGGTGCTGCTGCGGATGGTGCCGGAGTTGGGCCTCCCGGTGTGGGTGTCGTGGACGATCGACGGGCCCCGCACGAGGGACGGCCGTCCGATGGAGGAGGCGTTCGCCCTGGCGG
>NZ_VKHT01001039.1 GCF_014141535.1 Streptomyces alkaliphilus
GACCCGGCCGCCACCCCCGGGACGGCCGATCACCGCCGAAAGGGATACTTGAACCATGAAGCTCGGCCGCGGCACCTCCTGGTTCCTCCTCGCCTTCGGCGTCTGGAGCTGGTTCATCTGGATCTCCTTCGTGCGCAACCTGATCCGGGACGCCAGTGGCCTCGCCTTCGACGACGCCGGAGACCCCACCGGCTACTTCTGGGTTCACCTGGTGCTCGCCGTCGTGTCCTTCTCGCTCGGCACCCTGATCGGACTCATCGGTTTCCGCTCCCTGCGCGTCCTTCAGCGTGAGAACGATCGCCCCCGAGGAGCTTCATGATCGCCCTGTTCCTGCTCGTCGTCCTGACGCTGTTCGGCAGCGTCCACTGGTACCTCTGGCGCCGCCTGGTGCGGGACGTCTCCGCGCCCGGCAGCACCTGGCGGCGGGTGGGCACCGTCCTCGCGGTGGCACTGCCGCTGCTGATGATCGCGGCCCAGGCCGCGGGCGGTCTCGGTGTCCCGTTCACGATGCAACAGGTCCTCGCCTGGCCCGGCTACTACTGGTTCGTCGTCATGCTCTACCTGCTCCTGCCGCTCCTGGCGGCGGAGCCGGTGCGCCCGCTCGCCCGACGCCTCCTCGCCCGGCGGGCCGCCCGCGCCGGCGCGCCGGGGGCCGCCGGATCGGACCGGAGCGACCGGGCGGCGGCCCCCGGGACCGCCGATGCCGGGAACACCGCGGTTCCGACCGGGGAGGCCGGAGCCGCCGTCGACCCCGCCGGCGGGCGCACCACCACCGCGCTGGCCGAGGCGGACCCGGAACCGCCGCCCGCGCCCGCGGACCCCGTCGGCCCCGACGACCCCGCACGGCGCCTCTTCGTCGCCCGCACCGTCGCCCTGGGAGCCGCCGTCATCTCCGCCGGCACCACCGCCTACGGCACCCTGGCGGCCCGCCATCCGGTGATCAAGGAGGTGACCGTCCCGCTGCGCGGCCTGCCGCGCGCCGCCCACGGCTACCGGATCGCCGTGGTCAGCGACATCCACCTCGGCCCGATCCTCGGCGGCTCGCACTGTCGCCGCGTGGTGGACGCGGTCAACGCCACGCAGCCCGACCTGGTGACGATCGTCGGTGACCTGGTCGACGCCGGCGTGGAGGACCTGCGCTCGGCCGCCGCCCCGCTCGCCGGCCTCCGGGCCCGGGACGGCTCCTGGTTCGTCACCGGCAACCACGAGTACTACGTCGGCGCCGAACAGTGGATCGACCACGTCCGCGAACTCGGCATCACGCCGCTGGAGAACGCCCGCGCGGAGCTTCCCTGGTTCGACCTGGCCGGTGTCAACGACCTGGCCGGTGAGGACAGCGGGCAGGGGCCGGACCTGGAGGCCGCGCTCACCGACCGCGACCCGCGACGGACCTCGGTGCTGATGGCCCACCAGCCGGTGTTCGTGCACGAGGCGGTGAAACACGGGGTGGACCTCCAGCTCTCCGGCCACACCCACGGCGGCCAGATGTGGCCCGGCACCCACCTCGCCGACCTGGCCAACCCGACCCTGGCCGGGCTGGAGCGCTACGGCGACACCCAGCTGTACGTCACCCGGGGCGCGGGTAGTTGGGGCCCGCCGGTACGGGTGGGAGCCGAACCGGACATCACGGTCGTGCGTCTGGCCTCACCGGAGGCCTGATCGACCCACCGGGCGCCGGGCGCGGACCACCGCGC
>NZ_VKHT01000104.1 GCF_014141535.1 Streptomyces alkaliphilus
CCCCTCACCCCCCGTGGCCCGGCCGGTGGCGCTGATCACCGGGGTGGGGCGGAGCGTCGGCATCGGGGCGGGGATCGCCCGCCGCCTGGCCGCCTCCGGCTGGGACCTCGCCCTCACCCACTGGTCGCCCTACGACGAGCGGATGCCGTGGGGCGCGGAAACCGACGCCATGGAGGTGATCACCGCCGATCTCGATGGGCACGGCGCCGCGCACGCGACGATCGAGGCCGATCTGGAGGACCCGGAGGTCCCCGCCCGGGTCCTCGACGAGACCGAGCGCCGGCTCGGCCCGGTGACCGCCTTGGTGATGTGTCACTGCGAGTCGGTGGACTCGGACCTGCTGACCACCACCGTGGAGAGCTTCGACCGGCACTTCGCGGTGAACGCCCGGGCGACCTGGCTGCTGATCCGCGAGTACGGCCGGCGTTTCCGGAGCACTTCCGGCACCGGTCGGATCATCGCCCTCACCAGCGACCACACCGTCCGCAATCTCCCCTACGGCGCGAGCAAGGGCGCCATGGACCGCATCACCCTCGCCGCGACACACGAGTTCGCCCACCTCGGCGTCACCGCCAACGTCATCAACCCCGGCCCCGTGGACACCGGCTGGATGAGCGGGGAGACGCGCCGGGAGTGTGCGGAGCACACCCCGGCGGGTCGCCTCGGCACCCCGCGCGACACCGCTCACCTGGTCGACTTCCTCTGTTCCCCCGAGGGGGCGTGGATCAACGGCCAGTTGATCAAGAGCAACGGCGGCTTCTCCTGACGCCGGCGGGGTGCTCATCGTCGCGTCGGTGCTCCGGCCCGGGCCGGGATCCGGGCCGGCGGTCGGTGGTCGGGAGATCGGGCGTCCCCGGGAAGGGCGGTGGGGCCGGAGGGTCGCTCGCCCCGGGGACCGCTCCGCGCGGGCGGAGGCATGAGGTGGCGTTTCGCGAACAGGAGGAACAACCCGTAGCCGGTCACCAGGAGCAGCGCGGTGCCGATCCACTCCCGGGAACCGCTCGGTGGATAGACCCGGTCGCCGTGGCCGATGTCCACGGCGGCCACGGAGCGGTCGACCTCGAAGCCCTCGCGTCCGCTGCCGTACAGGGTGACCCCGGTGCGACCGGGGGAGCCGTCGGCCGCGTCGAAGCGCCCCGACCACAGGCAACTCTCGTGCCCCGGATGGGACACGCATTCCAAGCCCAGGACCGTGAAGGTCCCGGGGGCCCCGTGGGCGGTCGCCGCCCGCACCGCCTGCCCGACGTTGGGCACCGAGGCCCACAGCGCCAGGCAGGCGGCGAGGAGCAGTACCGCCGAGGTGAGCCGGGAGGGCGGCCTGCGGGGCGGCCGGGACGGCCTCCCGTCGGTGATCACCAACCGGGCGCGCAGGAGCACCGGGTGGCGACTCCCCGCGCCGGGCGACTGTGCAGCACCATCGCGACGATCATCGGCAGGGTCACCAGGGCGTTGTAGAGCAGATGCAACTCCACCCGGGGCACCAGGAGCTGCACCAGGCTGGTGGGGACCTCCCGGCCGGCCAGGTTCGTGCCGATGAGTGCCTGCATCAGCAGTATCAGGTGCTCGAAGTGGTGCCATACCTGGATGAGCAGGGTGATGTTCCACCACATGCGTGACGATCCGGTGAAACCCGGCCGCAACAGCAGGAATCCCACCAGCATGATCAGGGCGTATCCGTAGTGCATCCACTCCGAGGTGACCAGCCAGGGGAAGGGGATGCCCAACACCCCACGGGCCTCGGGCAGGGGCCACCCCAGGACGTAGATCTGAATCGCCTGCACGACGTGCTCGGCCCAGTGCGCCAGCACGATCACCAGGAAGATCTGCAGTGCCGTGCGGTGAAACCTGCTGTTGAGGGCATTGACCTCGGAGGTTTCGGGTGGTGCCATCGTGCCGGTAGCCATGACGCGTCCTCTCGATCCGGGTCCGGCCTTCATGACAGCAGCCGGCCGGGGGACGGTCTTCTCCCGTCGTGCTCGGTCGTCCGGGCCGGTTGAACACCGCGGGGGGACGGCGATGGCTCCCCGTGCTCCGCGGGTCGACCACGGCGAACGGCCCGATCGGTGCCGTCGCCGTTCCCGGGGGAGCGGGTGGAACCGACCGGGCCGTGGGGGACGGAACCGGTACGAGGGGGGGCTCAGCCCTTGCGCAGGGCCCTCAGGTACTCGCGGTTCATACGGGTGATGCTGAACAGCGGGATGCCCTTCGGGCAGGCCGTGGCGCACTCGCCGACGTTGGTGCACCCGCCGAAGCCCTCGGCGTCCATCGCCGCGACCATCTCCCGGGTGCGGGACTCCCGCTCCGGGCCGCCCTGTGGCAGGGCGTTGAGGTGCGTCACCTTGGCGGCGGTGAACAGCATCGCCGAGCCATTCGGGCAAGCGGCCACGCAGGCGCCGCAGCCGATGCACTCGGCGTTCTCGAAGGCCAGGTCGGCGGCCTCCTTGGGCACGGCGGTGGCGTGTGCCTCGGGGGCGCTGCCGGTGGGCGCGGTGATGTATCCGCCGGCGCCGATGATCCGGTCGAAGGCGGTGCGGTCCACCACCAGGTCCTTGATCACCGGAAAGGCCCCGGCCCGCCACGGTTCGATGTCGATGACATCGCCGTCGGAGAAGGACCGCATGTGCAGTTGACAGGCCGTGGTCCGCTCCGGACCGTGGGCGTCGCCGTTGATCACCATGCCGCAGGAGCCACAGATGCCCTCCCGGCAGTCGTGATCGAACGCGACCGGTTCCCGTCCTTCGGCGATCAGCCGCTCGTTGAGGGTGTCGAGCATCTCCAGGAAGGACATCTCGGGGGAGACGCCGTCCAGTTCGTAGGTGGTCATGGCCCCCGGCTCGTCGGGGCCGGCCTGTCGCCAGATGCGCAGGGTGAGCTTCATCAGCGTCATGCGTAGCTCCGCTGGGTGGGGTGGACGTAGGCGAATTCCAGCGCCTCGCGGTGCAGCACCGGCGCGCTGCCGGTACCGGTGTACTCCCAGGCGGCGGCGTAGGAGAAGGCGTCGTCGTCACGCATGGCCTCCCCCTCGGGGGTGCGGCTCTCCTCGCGGTAGTGGCCGCCACAGGATTCGGTGCGGTGCAGGGCGTCCAGGCACATCAGTTCGGCCAATTCCATGTGGTCCGAGATGCGGTTGGCCTGCTCCAGGGACTGGTTGAGGGTCTCGCCGGAGCCGGGGACCCGGATGCGCTCCCAGAACTCCTCGCGCAGCGCGGGGATGCGCTCCAGCGCCCTGCGCAGCCCTGCTTCGTTGCGGGACATGCCGCATTCGTCCCACAGCAGGGTGCCCAGCTCGCGGTGGAAGGAGTCGGGCGTGCGATCGCCGTTGTTGGACAGCAGTGCGTAGAGCCGGTCGGTCACGAAGGAGACGGCCTCCTGCGCCGCCGGGTGGTCGGCGTCCACCTTCTCCACGCCGCCGAGTCGGGCCAGGTAGTCGCCGAGGGTGACCGGCAGCACGAAGTAGCCGTCGGCCAGGCCCTGCATCAGGGCCGAGGCCCCCAATCGGTTGGCGCCGTGGTCGGAGAAGTTGGCCTCACCGATCGCGAACAGGCCCGGCACCGAGGTCTGCAGGTCGTAGTCGACCCACAGGCCGCCCATCGTGTAGTGGATGGCCGGATAGATCCGCATCGGCACCTCGTACGGATCCTCGGCTGTGATCCGTTCGTACATGTCGAAGAGATTGCCGTATTTCGCGGCGACCGCGTCCCGGCCCATCCGCTCGATCGCCTCGGCGAAGTCCAGGTAGACGCCCTGGCCGCCGGGGCCCACACCCCGGCCCTCGTCGCAGACGTTCTTGGCGGCCCGGGAGGCGATGTCGCGGGGCACCAGGTTCCCGAAGGAGGGGTAGAGCCGCTCCAGGTAGTAGTCCCGCTCCTCCTCGGGGATCTCGCGGGGCGGCCGGTCGTCACCCTTGCGCTTCGGCACCCAGATGCGACCGTCGTTGCGCAGGGACTCGCTCATCAGCGTCAGCTTGGACTGATGGTCGCCCGAGCGCGGGATGCAGGTGGGGTGGATCTGGGTGAAGCAGGGGTTGGCGAAGTACGCGCCGCGTCGGTGCGCCCGCCAGATCGCGGTGGTGTTGGAGTTCTTGGCGTTGGTGGACAGGTAGAAGACGTTGCCGTACCCACCGGAGGCCAGGACCACGGCATCGGCGAAGTGGGTGTCGATACGACCGGTGAGCAGGTCACGGGCGACGATGCCGCGCGCCCGCCCGTCGACGACGATCAGGTCCAGCATCTCGGTGCGCGGGTGCATCTCCACCCGGCCGGCGGCGATCTGCCGCGAGAGCGCCTGATAGGCGCCCAGCAGCAACTGCTGGCCTGTCTGCCCCCGGGCGTAGAAGGTGCGGGAGACCTGCACGCCGCCGAAGGAGCGGGTGTCCAGAAGGCCGCCGTACTCGCGGGCGAAGGGGACGCCCTGGGCCACGCACTGGTCGATGATCTGCACCGACACCTCGGCGAGGCGGTGCACGTTCGACTCCCGGGCGCGGAAGTCGCCGCCCTTGACCGTGTCGTAGAACAGCCGGTACACGGAGTCGCCGTCGTTGCGGTAGTTCTTGGCGGCGTTGATGCCGCCCTGGGCGGCGATGGAGTGGGCGCGCCGGGGGGAGTCCTGATAGCAGAACTGCAACACCCGGTACCCCTGCTCGGCGAGGGTGGCGCCGGCGGCGCCGCCGGCCAGGCCGGTGCCCACCACGATGACGGAGTGCTTGCGCCGGTTGGCGGGGTTCACCAGCTTGGCGTCGAAGGTCCGCTGTCGCCACCGCTCGGCGATCGGCGTGTCGAGGGGGGCGCGGGTGTCGGCGACCGGCTCGCCGACGGTGAAGTCGGTGTGGGTGCCCGAACCGGTACCCGTCGGGGAGGCTGTGCCGCCGCCGGGCGGCTGTTCGGTGGTGGTCATCTCAGCTCACGATTCCCGTCATGACGGCGATGGGGACGGACACGAAGCCGACGGTCAGCACGACCGCGAGGCCGGTGGACGTGGCCTTCAGGGCCCGGTCCCGTCGCGGGTGGTTCACCCCGAGCGTCTGGGCGGCGCTCCAGAAGCCGTGTTGGATGTGCAGGCCGAGGGCGAGCATCGCCACGATGTAGATGGTGTTGCCGTACCAGGTGGAGAAGGTGGCGACGACGTTCTCGTACGGCCGGCCCTCCTCGCCGAGCGGGTTCACGTGCCCGGTGGTCAGGTCCAGGATGTGCCAGACCACGAACAGCGCGATGATCACGCCGCCCCAGCGCATGGTGCGGGTCGCGTAGGTCGCCCGCCGCCGACCGTGGTCGTACTTCACCGGGCGGGCCCGGATGTCCAGCCGGCTGAGCTGCCAGGCGGCCACGATGTGGGCGATCACGGCGGCCAGCAGCACCACCCGCACGACCCACAGCAGCCATCCCTCGCCCAGCGCGGGCTCGCCGAAGACGCGCAGCCACTCGGCGTAGTCGTTGAAGCTCGTCGAGCCGGCGAAGATCTTGAGGTTGCCGAGCATGTGGACGATGAGGTAGATCAGCAGGATTCCGCCGCTGACCGCCATCACCGTCTTCTTCCCGATGGTGGAGCGCCAGAGGACGCGCAGGGAGGACGGGCGTCTGCCCGTGTCGGTCGCCGATGCCATGACATCCAACGGTATGAACGCCCCGGTCATTCGTCCAAGACGCAACGCGGCTGATCTCGATAGGAAAAGCCTATTATTGGTGCTCGGGGCCGCCTAGGCTGACACCATGCAGCTCCAGCAGCTCCGCTACTTCACCGCCGTCGCGGAAACCCGGCACTTCACCCGGGCCGCCCGGCGCGAGCACGTGGCGCAGCCCTCCCTCTCCCAGCAGATCCGGGCCCTGGAGCGCGAACTGGGCGCCGAGCTCTTCCACCGAGCCCGCGGCCACATCTCCCTCACCGATGCCGGGGAGGCACTGCTGCCGCTGGCCCGGCGCATCCTCGCCGACGCCGAGACCGCCCGCCGCGAGGTGCAGGAGGTGGCGCTCCTGCGTCGGGGCAGGGTGCGCCTGGGCGCGCCCCCGAGCCTGTGCACCAGCCTGGTCCCCGACGTCCTGCGGGACTTCCGCGACCGCTACCCGGCGGTCGAGCTGCACCTGCGGGAGGGGGGTTCCCCCGACCTGGTGCGGGTGCTGGCCGACGGCGAACTGGACCTCGCCCTTCTCATCACCCCGCTGACCGGCCCCGCCCCCGCGCTGACCGCCGTGGACCTGCTCCGCGAGGAACTGGTCGTGGTCTCCGCCCCCACCGGCCCGCCCCCGGTGCTGCGCGAACACATCCGCGTGGCCGACCTGCGCGGCCGCCCCCTGGTCCTGCACCGCCACGGCTACGAACTGCGCGAGGTCGTCGTCTCCGCCTGCCGCACGGCCGGCTTCGAGCCCACCGTGGGCGTGGAGGGAGGGGAGATGGACGCCGTGCTCAGCCAGGTGCGGGCCGGCCTCGGAGTGGCCGTGGTACCGGGGATGCTGGCCGCGCGCTCCGGACTGCGGGCCACCCCCTTCGCCCCGCCCGGTCTGCACCGCACGATCGCGGTCGCGCACCGCGCGGACGTCTCCCCACCCCGGGCCGCCCGCGAACTGGACCGCATCCTCCGCGCCCGCCTCCCGGCCCTCCTCCGCGAGGAGAACTTCGCCCGTCCGGTAGGCGGCTGATCCGGGAGCGCCCCGGACCTCGGAGGGTCGGCTCCGGAACACGGAGATCCTTCACGAACAGCAGCGGGAACGACGGGCGGGGGCGATGACGCCGAATGTCCGGCTCAGCCGTCCGCGGGCAACAGGCGGAAGAAGGCGTGCCCGGTGAGAGGGCGGATCCTGCGGAAATCCCGCTCCTCAACCGTGAGGAGGCAGTCCGTTCCGTACTCCGCGGACACCGCCACGCAACCCGGCAGATGGCCCGGGAGAT
Organism: Streptomyces alkaliphilus; assembly: GCF_014141535.1. Taxonomy (GTDB): domain Bacteria; phylum Actinomycetota; class Actinomycetes; order Streptomycetales; family Streptomycetaceae; genus Streptomyces; species Streptomyces alkaliphilus. The sequence continues at coordinate 6,880 of NZ_VKHT01000104.1, forward strand.
CCACTCCCTTCCCGATGCCTCTTCTCTCCCGTTCTCTCCTGTCCCCCCACCCTTCGACAGGGGAGAACCCGCAGGGGGAACTCCCGGATCGGCCGGTTCCTTCATCACTCCCGAGGGTGAAGAACGCCCCTCGAACGAGTGGATCGGGTCACCGAACGGCGCTCCCGCCGCGCGGATCGGGCAGGAACCGGGTCGCGCGTCACCGCGCGGCCCGTCCCGACCGGGGCGAGGGCCGATGCCGAGGAGCGAGGAGACCATCACCATGGCCAGGACCCGGGTGCTCGTAGAGGTGACCGCCGACGATCACCGGGAGGGATTCGCGGCCTTCGCCGAGGCCGCCTCCTCCCCGGACAGCGCCCGTCGGCAGCTCGACCGCGCGTTGGGCGCGGTCGCGGGTCTCGGGGTCGAGCCCTCGGAGTCGGCCGGTCCGATTCCCCTGTTCGGCGGACCACCGGGAGCCGCCGACCCGGCCGTGCCCCGCTCGCTGCGCGCCTTCGCCGGGCCGGAGACCGCCGCCGACCTGGCCGCCACCTCCCTGGTGGTCCCGGCGGAGGTGGAGGAGTCGAGGTTGGAGGAGCTGCGCGGGCGCGACGGCGTGCTCGGTGTGTGGCCCAACTCCCCGCAACACCTGCTGCGCGGCGCCGAGCCCGATCTCCTGCGCGGTACCGAGGGGCGTATCCCGGCTCCCGCCCGCGCCCCCTCGGCCGTGGACTGCCGGCCCTTCCGGGAGGCGGTGGAGATCGAGGCCATCCGCGAGGCGTTGGGTGTCGGGGCGCTCTGGGAGGCCGGCTTCCGGGGCGAGGACGTGATCGTCGGGATCATCGACGAGGGCATCGACGGCGACACCTACCCCGTGGCGGGCGGGTTCGCGCCCGAGGGCGGCTCGCGCCAACCGGGCACCGCCCCCGTGACGAGCCACGGCTCGATGTGCGCGGCCGATGTGCTGGTCGCCGCCCCCGACGCCCGGCTGTACGACTACCCCTTCCTCGGCGTGCCCGACTCCGGGGGCGCGCTCGCGATGTTCCAGGCCGTCCTCGACCGGCGGCGTCGGGACGGCACCCCGCACCTGACCACCAACAGCTACGGCTTCGTCGGTGTCCCGGACCGTCGCACCAATCCCCGGCACGAGATCCACGACATCGACCACCCGTTGCACCGCAAGGTCCGTGAGGTGGTGGCCTCCGGGGTCGCCTGTTTCTTCGCCGCGGGTAACTGCGGGGAGCAGTGCGCCAGCGGTGCCTGCCACCCCAGCGGCACCGGCCCCGGCCGTTCGATCCACGCCTCCAACAGCCTCGCCGAGGTCATCACCGTCGCGGCGGTCAACAGCCGCTGCGAGCGGGTGGGCTACTCATCGCAGGGGCCGGGCATGTTCGAGCGGGAGAAGCCGGACCTGGCCGCCTTCACCCACTTCTTCGCCAACTTCGGCCCAGACCGTCCCGGCGGTACCGATGAGGCCCCCTACGACAGCGGCACCTCGGCCGCGGCCCCACTGGCGGCCGGCGCGGCCGCCCTGCTGCTCTGCGCGGCGCCCGACCTCTCCCCGGACGACCTGCGTCGCATCCTGCTCTCGGGGGCGAAGCCGGCCGGGGAGGCCGAGTGGGACCCCGGCTACGGACGCGGCGTACTCGATGTCGCGGCCTCCTACGCCGCCATGACCGAGGAGGATTGAGGGGGACCGGGAGGATCGGTCACGGTCACGGGCCCCGGCACACCGCCGGGGCCCGTGACCGGGCGGTGTGCCCCGGGGACGACACCGAGGAGGGCGAACGTGGAGTGGCTGTTGACGGTTCAGGCGGACACCGACCGGGCCGCTCTGGCGGCTCTGCTGACCGAGGTCGGGGGCGTGCTGCACGACCTGCCGGCCGTACCGATGGGGGAGGGGGAGCGGGTGGTGTACGCC
>NZ_VKHT01001040.1 GCF_014141535.1 Streptomyces alkaliphilus
CCCAGGCGCCGCCCGCCGCCCGCCGCGAGCACCAGGCCGGCCGTACCGCCCGCCACCGCCCTCACGCCCCGGAGGGCCCGGTGATCGCCTCGGTGATCACGAAGCCCTTCGCGGGGCCGGTGGGAACGGTCACCGGCGTGCCGTAGGGGGTGCGGGTCTCCTCGAGGTACACGGCCTCCCCCGGGGAGGGTGAGGTCAGCAGGGTCACCGTGCCGCCCTCGTCGTGGTCGTCGAGCAGCAGGTACACGGGGATACCGGCCCGGGCGTATGCCCGCCGCTTGCGGATGCGGTCCCGGGACACACTCTCGTGGCCCGGCGAGACCACCTCCACCACCACCTCGAGGCAGGAGGCGCACAGGCCGAGCCCGTCATCGGTGATGTGGGGTTCGTCGTCCTCCGGGGCCACGAAGAGATCGGGAATCCACACCTTCAGGTCGTGGATGACGTTCATGTCGTTCCCGGCGACCCATCCGGTGCCTGCCGGGGTCCGTGTCAGGAAGTCGTTCAGGGCGCGGTGCAGGCGGTTGACGATCCTGCCGTGGCGGTAACGTCCCGTCGGTGACACCTCGATGAACCCCTCGACGATTTCGGCGCGGTAGCCCTCGGGGAGTTCCATGGCCCTCCACGCCCCCCACAGGACCTCGTCGAGCCCGGGGTCCCGGTGGGCCGGAACGACGGGGCCGATGGCATGGGTCATGGCGCAGCACCTCCTCCTCAAGTGTGGTGGCCGGGCCACCGCCGGACAAGCCCGTCCTGCACTGTACGCCGAGCCCGACGGCCCTTTTCCGGAAAAGTCCCGGGAAAGCCGTTTCCCGGCCGCCCCTCACCCGATCGCGTGAAGGGCGGTGGTCACGCCGGTCGATGCGCGTTGAGGGAGGCCGACAGGTCGCGGGCGACCTCGCGCAGCAGCGGGACGATCTTGTCCGTGGAGTCCTCGGTGAGGCGTCCGGCCGGCCCGGAGACCGAGATGGCCGCCGGAGTGGGGGAGTCGGGCACGGAGACGGCCAGGCAGCGCACCCCGATCTCCTGTTCGTTGTCGTCCACCGCCCAGCCGTCGGCGCGCACGGTCGCCAGTTCGGCGAGGAAGGCGTCGGGCGAGGTGACGGTGCGTTCGGTGAGAGCCGGCATGCCGGTGCGCACGAGCATGGACCGCACCTCGGCGTCCGGTCGCTGGGACAGCAGGGCCTTGCCCACGGCGGCGGTGTGCGGTGGGACCCGCTTGCCGACCTCGGTGATCATCCGCATGGAGTGCCGGGAGGGCACCTGTGCCACGTAGACCACCTCGTCGCCGTCGAGCAGCGCCATGTTGGCGGTCTCGCCGGTCACGTCCACCAGGCGGGCCAGATGGGGACGGGCCCAGGTGGTCAGGGGACGGGCGGCGGCCTCGCCGAGCCGGATCAGGCGCGGCCCCAGCGCGTAGCGGCGGTTGGACTGCTGGCGTACGTAGCCGCTGGCCACCAGCGTGCGCATCAGACGGTGGATGGTCGGCAGGGGCAGGCCGCTGTCGTTGGCCAGCTCGCTGAGGCCGATCTCGCCGCCGGCGTCGGCCATGTGCTCCAGGAGGACGAAGGCCCGCTCCAGGGACTGGACCCCGCCGCCGGCGGCTGGCGATTTGCGTTCCTCGGACGGCGGCACGTGGCGTTCCTTTCCGGCGGTGTGTGCTGGGTGTGTGGTGGTGGGGTGTGGTGGTGGGC
>NZ_VKHT01001041.1 GCF_014141535.1 Streptomyces alkaliphilus
CCTCGAGACACCCCCGGAGCCGCCCGGGTTCCGGTCGGGCGATCGTCCGGCCCCACCGTCCGGGCGCCGACCGACGGTCGCGGTCGAGGATACGGCCGGGCCCCGCCGGGCGCGGGCGGAACACGCACGCCAACGGCCCCGCGCCCCCGGTGGGACCGGGGGCGCGGGGCCGTTCACGGTGTCGGACCGGTCGGCCGACGGGGTCCGAACCTCAGCGGAAGACCATCGTCACCGGGTCGCCGACGGTGTGGTCGTAGAACCGCTGCGAGAGCAGGAGCAGCCGGTTCTCCACCCAGACCGGATGGTTGTCGTGCGAGTACGGGTCCGAGACCACCTTGCGCTGCGCCTCCCGCGACTCGTGCGGCAGGACCATCACCGACTCGGCGCTCTCGGTGGCCGGGTCGATCGCCACGACGGCCCCCGGCCGATCGGTGGAGGCGATCTCGTAGGCGAGGATCTTCCCGTCCTGCTCCCGGATCGGCATGATCGTCGCCCCCTCCTCGGAGGAGACCTCCCAGACGGCGGTGCCGGTGGACAGGTCGAAGGCGACCACCGAGTTCTCCCGATCCATGGTGGCCAGGTACATCATCCCGTCGTGAACCACGGCCCCGGGGCACCAGGAGAGGGTCACCGCGTCGCAGGGGCTGACGTGCCGGTCACGGTCGTAGGGCAGGACGTGCGCCACGTCCTGCCGGGCGTCGTCGATGACCCAGATCTGCTCCTCGGCGGCGGCGATGTCACCGAGGTCCATCCGGACCACCAGCGGGTCGGCGGAGATGACCGAGCGGAAGCGCAGCTTCGTGCCGTCCTGCTCGGCGGGGTACTCCCACGACCACAGTTCGGTGCCGTCCTCCTCGGTGGCTCGGATGCTGCCGCCGTCGTCGCCGATGAAGCCGCAGCCGACCTTGGAGATGAACACGCCGTCCATCACGGCGTACGAGTCCTCCTTGCAGTTCTCGCCCGAGCGCGGCTCCCACAGCGCCTTCTCCTGCGAGACGCTCCAGCCGTATCCACCCAGCGTCCAGCCCAGGGCGACGGTGTCACCGAGGATGGCGGGCACCGAGTAGCGGCCGGGGGTGACGTTCTCCTCGACCGTGGTCGTCCACACGTCCTCGCCGGTGGTGATGTCCAGGACGGTCAGCACCTCGCAGTCACGCCCCTGGAGGAGGGCGACGCGGCCGTCGGAGTGCTCGTGGGAGACGCGGCATTCGTTGTTCGGCAGCGGGAAGCTCCACTGCCGCTCACCGGTGTTCAGGTCGTAGGAGACCAACTCGCGGGTCATGAGGCGGACGAGGGAGTCATCGAGCACCCAGTAGCCGTACGCCTCGGTGAGGATGTCCTCCTCGGGGACGTCGGGCTGCTCGATCTCCATGATCAGCTCGGCCTCGGTGGCGCCGTCGGGCAGGGCCGCCCCGCCGCCGGGCTCCTCGTCACCGTCGGGCTCCTCGTCGCCGCCGCTGCCGTCGTCGGTACCGGGGTCGGTGTCCGTGCCGGCGGCGGCCGGGGAGTCGTCCCCGCCACCGGCGAGCACGTAGTACGCGCCGAAGCCACCGGCGAGCAGGACCGCCAGCACCACGCCGATGATCAACACCATGCGGGGGGCGTTCCCGCCCCCGCCGGGCTTGCCGGGCACCGCGCCGGGCGGCTGCTGGGGGTGGCCGTAACCGGGCATCGGGCCGGTGGGGGCACCGTGG
>NZ_VKHT01001042.1 GCF_014141535.1 Streptomyces alkaliphilus
GTCACGGCCCCCGCCTCCGGACCCGACACCGCCTCCGGTGCCGAGGAGGGCTTGGAGGCGGACGGGGTTCCGGCCCCGCCCGGGGAGTTCCCGGTGCAACCGGGGCCCACCCCGCAGGGGGACCGCCCCTTCCGGGTGGTGGCCGTGACCTCCTGCCCCACCGGCATCGCCCACACCTACATGGCCGCCGAGTCGCTCGAGCAGGCCGCCCGCGCCGACGGGATCGACCTGGTCGTCGAAACCCAGGGATCGGCGGGCTTCAAGCGTCTGGATCCGGCCGTGGTGGCCGCCGCCGACGCGGTGATCCTCGCCCACGACATCGACGTCCGGGAGAAGGAGCGGTTCGCCGGCAAGCCGGTCGTCGACACCGGCGTCAAGGCCGCCATCAACCGCCCCGCCGAACTCATCGCCGAGGCCCGGGCGAAGGCCGAACGCGGGGAGCGCACCTCCCCGCTGCCCGCCTCCGGTGGCGACGCCGGGGACGGCCCGCCGATGTCCGTCGGCTCCGGAGCCGGGGACCACTTCGGGATCCGGCTGCGCACCTGGTTGATGTCCGGTGTGAGTTACATGGTCCCCTTCGTCGCCGCCGGTGGTCTGCTGATCGCTCTGGCCTTCGCGCTGGGCGGTTACGAGATCACCGACGCGCCCTCGGTGATCGATCAGTTCACCTGGACCGACACTCAGAGCTGGGCCGCGCTGATGTTCCAGGTCGGCGGTGCGGCCTTCGGATTCCTCATCCCGGTCCTGGCCGGATACATCGCCTACGGCATGGCGGACCGACCGGGATTGGTGCCCGGTTTCGTCGGCGGCGCCATCTCCGTCACCATCGAGGCCGGCTTCCTCGGCGGCCTGGTCGCGGGTCTGGTCGCCGGTGGTGTGGTGTTGGGCATCCAGCGCTTCAGGGTGCCGGACGTGCTGCGCGGCATCATGCCCGTGGTGGTCATCCCCCTCCTGTCCTCGGCGATCGTCGGTTTCCTGATGTTCGTGGTGATCGGCCAGCCGATCGCCGCCGCGCAGGAGGGCCTGACCGACTGGCTGTCCGGACTCTCCGGGGCGAACGCCGTGTTGCTGGGCATCGTGCTCGGTCTGATGATGTGCTTCGACCTGGGCGGACCGGTCAACAAGGTCGCCTACGCCTTCGCGATCGGCGGCATCGCGGTCTCCAATCCGAGCGAGGCCAACCTGCAGATCATGGCGGCCGTCATGGCGGCCGGCATGGTGCCGCCGCTGGGCATGGCGCTGGCCACGGTGGTGCGCCGCCGGCTGTTCACCCGTGCCGAGCGGGAGAACGGCAAGGCGGCATGGGTCCTGGGCGCGTCCTTCATCACCGAGGGAGCCATTCCCTTCGCCGCCGCCGACCCGCTGCGGGTCATCCCCTCGTCGATGGCCGGTGGTGCCGTGGCCGGAGCCCTGGCGATGGCGTTCGGCAACACCCTGCGGGCGCCGCACGGCGGGATCTTCGTGGTGCCGCTGATCGGCAACCCCTTCCTGTACCTGGTGGCCATCGCGGCGGGCACCGCCGTGACCGCGACGCTGGTGATCCTGCTCAAGGGAACCCGCGCCGCCCAACAGGCGGAACGGGCGGCGGAGACCGTTCCCGCTCCCTGACCCGGGCGCTTTTGGGAGGGCAGTGCGCGGACGATCGCGCGCCGCCCTCCCGGGGCCGCTCCGCCCCCTTCGCCGCCCTCTTCACC
>NZ_VKHT01001043.1 GCF_014141535.1 Streptomyces alkaliphilus
GTCCCCGGCCCGCCCTTTCGCGGCGCTTGCGGGCCCGGTGGGCGGCGACGTTGGCGCGGGTGGCGCACCGGTCCGAGCAGTAGCGCTTGGAGCGGTTGGTCGAGGTGTCGATGTAGGCGTTGCGGCACGGCGCCGCCTCGCACAGCCCCAGGCGGTCCACCCCGAGGTCGGTGAGCTGGACGGCCAGTCCCATGCAGGCGATGGCGGCGTAGGCGGCGGTGGCGTTGGTGGGGTGCTCGGCCAGATGCAGGTGCCAGCGGGGCCGGCCGGCCTCGTCGAGGTAATCGTGGCCGGAGATCTGCGGGCTGACCGGGTACTCCATCAGCAGGGCGTTCAGCAGGTTCACCGCCCGGGTCTCCTCGCCCTCGGCGGCGGCGCCGAACACGGCCCGCAGGCGGGTCCGCACGCCGCGCAGTCGGGTGACGTCGGCCTCCACGACGCGTCGGGCGACGACGGGTTGGCTCGGCCCGAAGAGGGAGCGCACGGCCTCGACATCGGTGAGCCCGTCGGTGCCGCGTGCGGGTTGCTCGGTGTTCACCAGTCGCACCGCGAAGTCTGCGTAATAGGTCAGTTCCACTTGTGATCCTTACGCTGCCGGCCTAGGGTCTGCACTGTACTAGGTAAGGGGTACATGTCACATGCATCCCTTACCGCTGGTGTCCCGTGCGCCCGCACGGACCGGGAAGGGGAACGGCGATGACCGACTGGCAGGAGTGGCAGCGCAGCTGGGACCGGCAGCAGGAGTGGTACCTGCCCGACCGGGAGGAGCGGTTCCGGGTCATGCTGGACACCGTGGAGGCGCTGGTCGGTGATCGTCCCCGGGTGCTCGACCTGGCCTGCGGCACCGGCAGCATCACCGCCCGGGTTCTCAAGCGCTTCCCCGGGGCGACCACCGTCGGGGTGGACCTGGACCCCGCCCTGCTGGCCATCGCCCGGGGCACCTTCGAGGGGGAGGAGCGGACGACCTTCGTCACCGCCGACCTCCGGGACGCCGCATGGGTGGATCGGGTTCTCGCCGCCGGTGCAGGCGGTCCCTTCGACGCGGTGCTCACAACCACCGCCCTGCACTGGATGCGCACCGCCGATCTGCGGGTGCTCTACGAACGGCTGGCCGGCGGGGTGGTGCGGCCCGGCGGGGTCTTCCTCAACGCCGACCACATGCCCGACCCCGCCACGCCCCGCGTCAACGAGGCCGTTCACGCCCTCGACCGTGCCCGACGGGACCGGGAGAAGGCGGCCGGCACGCAGGACTGGGCCGACTGGTGGGCCGAGGTGGCCCGGGATCCGGAGCTGGCCGACGCGGCGGCGGAACGGTTCGGGATCTTCGGGGATCCGAGGCAGGGCGACCACTCCGACGGCGAGGTCCAGGCCCCCGGTGAGCACGCCGCGATCCTGCTCGGCGCCGGCTTCGTCGAGGCCCGCACGGTGTGGGCCTCCCCCTCCGACGCCATGGTGCTCGGCCTGCGCTGAGCGCCCGCGCCGCCGCCTCCGGCCCTTCGCCTCCGGCCGTCCCGACCGGGCCCGCCCCCGGCGGTCCGTTCCGGCGCCGGCGGTCACGGCGGCCGTCGGCGCCCGGAGAGGAGGAGACGGGCTCTTCCCGGCGACGGCCGACCGGCCCGGGGCCGTGGCCGCGCCGGCAGCCCGGCCGCGCGCCGCACGGCGGGCGGGGCCCGGACGCGGCGGTGGGGCC
>NZ_VKHT01001044.1 GCF_014141535.1 Streptomyces alkaliphilus
GGCACGCCCCGACCCGGGAGGCGGTTGCCTCCCGTGCCCCGGAGCGCGCCCCGCGCGCGGACAGTCGTGGAGCGGCCGGAGGGGTTCGGGCGGGAGGAAGCCATCGGGAGGGGCGTCCGTTCCTGTCACCGAGCTTCACCGACCTCATCCGAGGGGGTTCGTCCACACGTGGTGACCAGCAAGAAGCGCCCCTCCGAGCGGCGCATGTACGTCCTCGACACCAGTGTTCTGCTCGCCGACCCGTCGGCCCTGACCCGCTTCGACGAGCACGAGGTGGTGCTCCCCGTCGTCGTGATCTCGGAGCTGGAGGCCAAGCGGCACCACCCGGAGCTGGGCTACTTCGCCCGCCAGGTGCTGCGGCGGCTCGACGACCACCGCGTACGGTACGGCCGGCTGGACGAGCCGCTGCCCATCGGTGAACTCGGCGGCACCCTGCGGGTCGAGTTGAACCACTCGGATCCCACCATCCTGCCTCCCACCATGCTCAACGACCGGGGTCGGCTCGCCGACAACGACTCCCGGATCCTGGCCGTGGCCCGCAACCTCCAGGCGGAGGGGCACGACGTCACGGTCGTCTCCAAGGACCTGCCGCTGCGCATCAAGGCGTCCTCGGTGGGCCTGCGGGCGGAGGAGTACCGGGCCGAGCTGGCGATCACCGAGTCCGGCTGGACCGGGATGACGGAGATCACCCTGCCGGGGGAGACGGTGGACGACCTCTTCGGGGCGGAGTACGTCCACGACCCCTCGGTGGAGGGGTTGCCCGTGCACACGGGGTTGACGATCACCTCCGAGCGCGGGCGCGCGCTGGGGCGGGTGACCGCCGACGGGGGTATCCGGCTGGTGCGGGGGGACCGGGAGGCGTTCGGCATCCACGGGCGCAGCGCGGAACAGCGGGTGGCGCTCGACCTGCTCTCCGACCCGGAGGTGGGCATCGTCTCGCTGGGCGGACGCGCGGGCACCGGCAAGTCCGCGCTGGCGCTGTGCGCCGGTCTGGAGGCCGTCATGGAGCGCCGGCTGCACTCCAAGGTGATGGTCTTCCGGCCGCTCTACGCGGTGGGCGGGCAGGACCTGGGCTACCTGCCGGGCACCGAGGCCGAGAAGATGAACCCCTGGGCGCAGGCGGTCTTCGACACCCTCTCGGCGGTCACCTCGCGTGAGGTGATCGAGGAGATCACCGCCCGGGGGATGCTCGAGGTGCTGCCGCTGACACACATCCGCGGCCGTTCGCTGCACGACGCCTTCGTGATCGTGGACGAGGCGCAGTCGTTGGAGCGGAACGTGTTGTTGACCGTGTTGTCCCGGATCGGTCAGAACTCCCGCGTGGTGCTCACCCACGATGTCGCCCAGCGCGACAACCTCCGGGTGGGGCGGTACGACGGTGTGGCGGCGGTCGTGGAACGGCTGAAGGGCCATCCGCTCTTCGCGCACGTCACGCTGAACCGTTCGGAGCGCTCGCCGATCGCGGCCCTGGTCACGGAGATGCTGGAGGAGGGCCGCGGCTGACCCTCCGTGGAACCCCGGCCCGGGGCCGGTCGCCGTGGTGGCGGCCGGCCCCGGGCCGTTCCCGGTGCCGGCCGGCCTCCCACCGCTCCATCCGGCGCCGGGGCGGGGAACGGGGGAACAGCGCCGGGAGGGAATCCACGGAGACGGTCAGGGGTCCGGGGAAACCCCGAATCCCCACGGGAACCC
>NZ_VKHT01001045.1 GCF_014141535.1 Streptomyces alkaliphilus
CCCCCGGGGCGCCCGGTATCCGGCGGCCCCCGGCCGCGATCCGCTCCGTGTCCTGCGGCACGCCGCCTGGCGTCACCTCTCCGGCCTGCCCGACGCCGCGCCGCTGCTGCCCGCCCCCGGCACCGTCGAGGACCCCTACGAGCGACTGCTGCTCTCCGCCGTCTGGTACCGCCTCGCCGGGGCCGCCCATCCTGCCGCGGCCCTCTTCGCCCGCGCACTGCCCGTGCCGCGCGCCCCCCGGCGGGACGGGGTGGTCGTCGTGCAGCCCATGCTCCAGGGCCGGTTGGGCGCCCCCGGCCGGGGTTCCGGCGGGGGCCTCGGAGTACTCCTCGAAGGACTGGGGGACGCCCTGGCCGGCTGCGGCGGTGTCGCGCGCGTCCTCACCCCGGTCACCGCGGATCACGGGGACCTGCACGCCGAGGACCGGTTGTCCCACCGTCACGGTGAGGGCCATTGGGTGCTGCGGCTTCCCATCGACACCCCCCACCGGCCGGTTTCCGAGGAGATGGGCGAGCACCGCGCCGACCTCGCCTGGTGGACCGCCCGGGTCCTGGCCCGGGTGGGCGGTTCACCCGCCGTCGTCCACGTCCGGTGGGCCGATGACGGGGCGTTGGCCGTGGCGGAGGCCGCCCGCCGGTTGGGTCTCCGGCTGGTGTTCACCGCCACCCCCGATCCGCACCGTCGGCTGGTCGCCCGCCACTCCGGCCCCGGAGCGCCCGGCGACCCCGCCGGTGCCGAGGCCCTGCGCCAGGACCTGCACCGCGTCTTCGTCGCCGACCGGCTGGTCGCCCGGGCCGACGCGGTGGTCGCCATCCCCGGTCGCGGCGGCGGCATCGAGGAGCTGGTCCGGTACTTCCCGCAGGTGGAGGACGGTCATCGCGGACGTCCCCTGGCGGCACCGCCGGAGGGCATCCCGCTCCTGCGCTCCCGGGCGAGCGACCGGCGGGAGCGCCGTCGCCTGGTGGAGTCGCTGTTCGGTCGGGATCCCGGGCCGGACGCCCTCGACCCCGCCGCCCGGTCCCTGCCGCTGCTGCTGAACGTCGGCCGGCTGCACCCGGTCAAACAACAGGACCTGCTGGTGGCCGGTTGGCTCGCCTCGGGGCTCCACCGCGACACCGCCCTCGTCCTCATCGGTGGCGACCCCCACCGCCCCTCACCCGCGGAGGTCGCCGTGCGGGAGCGCGTCACCGACCTGTTGGCCCGGGTGCCGGAGGCCGCCGCCCGGATCGCCCTGATACCGGCCCTGCCCAACCGGGAGGTGCGGCTGCTGGAGGAGGGCCTGGCCGACCAGACGGGAGGGATGCGCGCCCACTACGTCTGTTCCAGCGCCAAGGAGGAGTTCGGGCTCGCGATCCTGGAGGCGATGGCCGCCGGCCTGCCCGCCGCCGGCCCCCGCGTCGGCGGCGTCCCGCACTACATCCGCGACGGGGTGAACGGCATCCTCCTGGACACCTCCTCGGTCGCCTCGCTGGGGGCGGGGCTGTCCCGGCTGGCGGCCCTGAGCGAGCCGGAGCGCCGGGAGATGGCCGAACGCGGTCGGCTGACCGTGCGCCGCCGCTACTCCGTCACCGCCACCGCCGAGCGGCTCGCCCGGGAGTACCGCTCCCTGATCACCCTCCGGGCCGTCGTCCCGGCCGGTTGACCGCCGGGGTCGGCCGATTCCCCTCCCGCCCGGCCCCGCCTGCCC
>NZ_VKHT01001046.1 GCF_014141535.1 Streptomyces alkaliphilus
GCCAGGTCCGCGACCGGGTGTGAACGGGGGCCGCCTCGCGGGAACCCGCCGGGTCCGGCTCGGGGCGGTCGGCGGCCCAGGCGCGGATGGCGAGCCGGGCCGCGGGGGTGCGGGCGTGCTCCAGCCAGTCGGCACCGGGGCCGGGCGCGGGCTCCGGTTCGGGCAGGAGCAGCAGGCGCACGGTGTCGCCGTCCCGCAGCGGGGTGCCGAGGGGCACCAGGCGGCCGTTGACCCGCGCGCCCACGCAGGCGTGGGCGCGCCGGCCGTGCCGGGCGTAGGCGGCGTCCACGCAGGTGGCCCCGACCGGGAGGCGCAGAGGGCCGGGGTCGGGGGCGTCGACGCCGGATGGCGCGGTGGAGGGACCGGTGGCGCGGTGCGGCTCGTCCTCGTCGAAGACGACGATCTCCCGGTCCTCGGAGAGTTCCTCCCGCAGCTCGGTCCAGAAGGTGTCGGGGTCGCGGGCGTCGCGCTGCCACTCCAGCAGGCGGGAGAGCCAGTCCGGCCGTTCCCCGGCATCGCCATCGCCGCCGGTCGGGTCGGCCGCCGGGTCGACATCGGGGTGCGGCACGGCCACCACACCGGCCTCGGCGATCCGGTGCATGCGATGGGTGCGCACCAGCACCTCCGCGACCCCGCCCGACTCCTCCCCCGCGTCGTCGACGATCGCGGTGTGCAGGGACTGGTAGAGGTTGAACTTGGGGGCCGCGACGAAGTCCTTGAACTCGGAGACCATCGGCGAGAAGCAGGTGTGCAGCTCCCCCAGGACGGCGTAGCAGTCGGCCTTCTCCTCGACGAGGATCAGCAGCCGACCGAAGTCGTGCGGGGAGAGCGGGCCGCGCTTGGTGAGCGCGCGGTGGACGGAGAGGACGTGGCGGGGACGGATCCGTACCTCCGCCGCGATGCCGGCCTCCCGCAGCACGGCGCGGACCCGGTCGGCGACACCCTCCAGGGGGTCGGGCAGGCCGGCGCGGGCGCGGATCAGTTCCACCGCCCGGCGGTGCTCCTCGGGGTGGAGGACGGCGAAGACCAGGTCCTCCAGCTCGGTCTTGAGCGCCTGGACGCCGAGGCGCTCGGCGAGCGGGATGAGGACGTCCCGGGTGACCCGGGCGATCCGGGCCTGTTTCTCGGGACGCATGACACCCAGGGTGCGCATGTTGTGCAGGCGGTCGGCGAGTTTGATCGCCATCACCCGCACGTCGCTGCCGGCGGCCACCAGCATCTTGCGGAAGGTCTCCGGCTCGGCGGCGGCGCCCCAGTCCACCTTCTCGAGTTTGGTGACGCCGTCGACGAGGTGGCCGACACCGGGGCCGAAGCGCTCCCGCAGTTCCTCCAGGGTGACCTCGGTGTCCTCCACCGTGTCGTGCAGGAGGGAGGCGGTCAGGGTGGTGGTGCTCGCGCCCAATTCGGCGAGGATGAGGGTGACCGCCACGGGGTGGGTGATGTACGGGTCGCCGCTCTTGCGGAACTGCCCGCGGTGCGCGGCCTCGGCCAGGCGATAGGCCTCCCCCAACACCTCGAGCGGGGCACGGGGATGATGTCGCCGGTGGGCGCGGGCGAGGTGTTCGATCGCGTCGGGCACGGCGTGGCGCGGGGCGCCGCCGAGGAAGGCGGCGCGTCGGATGCGGCGCAGGCCGCCCACGTCCATCCGGGGGCTTCGGCGGGCCGTTCCCTCGTGCGGGGGATGCT
>NZ_VKHT01001047.1 GCF_014141535.1 Streptomyces alkaliphilus
GTCTCCGGTTGACCGCGAAAGGTTGCGACTCCGCCACGAGACGACAATTTCACTGGACAACGATGGTCCGAAACGGTGCAATGACGACCGCCGGGAGCACGGGGGGACGACCGGTACGGGACGCGCTCCCCGGATTTCCCGTGCGGACGACCGCCCCCGAAGCCGTGAGGAAACACCCCATGAGCCACCCGCCCCAGCCCGGCCAGAACCCCTACGGTCAGCAGCCGGGCTACGGCCAGCAGCCCCCGCAGCAGCCCGGGTACGGGTATCCCCAGCAGCCTCCGCAGCAGCAGCCGGGTTACGGCTATCCGCAGCAGCAGCCCGGATACGGCTACCCCCAGCAGGGCGGCGTGCCCCACGGCGGGGTGCCGAACGCCTACGCCGGTTGGGGCTCGCGGCTGGTCGCCCGCATCGTGGACGGTCTGATCATCGCCGTGGTGCCGGTGATCCTGATGACCACGGCGATCGAGGTGAACGGGGAGACCGTCACCATCGGTCCGATGTACTACATCGGCCTTCTGCTCCTCCTGGCCGGTGGCTTCTTCTTCGCCTATCTGGTGGGGACGACCGGGCAGACCCCCGGCCGCAAGATGGTCAACATCCAGGTGGTCAAGGAGTCCACCGGGCAGCCGATGGGCTTCGGGGTGGCCATCGCCCGCTTCCTTCTGGACTTCATCAACGCCCTCCCCTGCTACGTCGGTTACCTGTGGCCGCTGTGGGACGCGAAGAAGCAGACCCTGACCGACAAGATCGTCGGCAGCATCGTGATCCGCAAGGACTGAATTCCCCGGCGTCCGCGCCGCGTCCCGCTCCGACCCGAGGGGCCCCGTCCGCGTCCGGACGGGGCCCCTCGGCGCGTGTCCGCGCACCGGCGTGACCGCCATGTGTCGGGCGGGGGTCGCAACCCGCGTGGAGCCTTAATCAACTCGCGTAGATTTTGTCATGTCCGCGTTACCCCGGACCTCAACAATCCATCGGGCAACCTCCAACTCCCCCACGGAAAAACCCACATGGGAGGAACCTCGATGTCCCAGCCGACCACCGCGGTCCGACCCCGGACCTTCGGCATACTCGTGGCGGCGCTCGTCGCGGCACTGCTCTTCGTGCTGCTCGCGCCGCCGGCCTCCGCCGCTCCCCCGCGCATCCCCTCCGCCTCCACCGCGCAGACCGAGCTGAACCAGCTCCGCGTCGCCGCGGAGGGCACCATGAGCGGCTACTCCCGCGACCTGTTCCCCCACTGGAGATCCAGCGGCGGCTGCACCACCCGCCAGACCGTCCTCAAGCGCGACGGCAACAACGTCGTCGTCAACAGCAGCTGCCAGCCCACCTCCGGCACCTGGTACAGCCAGTTCGACGGCGTCACCCTCACCAGCGCCTCCCAGGTGGACATCGACCACTTCGTGCCGCTGGCCGAGGCATGGCGGTCGGGTGCCCGCACCTGGACCACCACCGAGCGCCGCGAGTTCGCCAACGACCTGTACTGGCCGCAGCTCATCGCCGTCAGCGCCTCCTCCAACCGCTCCAAGGGCGACCAGGACCCCGCCAACTGGCAGCCCCGCGCCGCCTACCGCTGCACCTACGCCCGCATCTGGATCCGGGTCAAGCACCGCTGGGACCTGACCGTGGACTCCGCCGAGAAGTCCGCCCTCCAGGGCATGCTCAACACCTGCTGAACCCCGCCC
>NZ_VKHT01001048.1 GCF_014141535.1 Streptomyces alkaliphilus
GGGAGGGGCCGGGGGCTCAGCGCCCGCTGCTCTTGACCTTCTCGGCCATGTCGGCGTCCATCTCCTGCATGGACTCCTTGATGGCCTGGAACTGGTTGGCGTAGTCGATGATGCTCTGCGTCGCGTTCTTCAGCGACGTGGTGAAGGTCTGGTACTGCGCCTGGAGGGCGGGGCTGGCCTCGACGAAGACCAGGCCGGTCTCCAGCAGCGCGTCCACCTCCTGCTGGGCCTCGTTCATCCGGGGCACCAGGGTCTCCTCGACGCTGGTGTTGAGGACGTTGCAGACCCGGTCGATCTCGTCGTAGTTCAGCTTGATGTTGGCCACGGGGCCGTCCTTTCGCTGCGTGCTGGGGAAACCGACCGCCGGGACCCGGCGGTCGGGGGTCCGATCACTTTTCCTCCCACTTGGCGTTGGGGCCGGAGCGGGTGTACTCGGTGGTCTCGCCGTCCGCGGTGACGGTCATCGTTCCGGAGCCGTCGTCGTCGAGGACGACCTTCGTGGTGGAGACGGTCTTGCCGTCCTCGTCGGTGCTGGTGACGGTGTAGTCCTGGAAGGCCGCGAAGCGTTCCCGCCCGGTGGAGTCCTCGCCGAGCGAGACGGTCCGGGGCTCGCCGTTGTAAACGGTCTCGGAGGTGGTGGTCGTCCCGTCGGCGTAGGTGGACGTGGTGGTCTGGTCGCGGAAGGTGTAGCCGCGGCCGTTGCCGTCCTCCACCGTGTGGACCGTGCCGTCGTAGACGGTCTCCGAGACGAACTTCTGGCCGTCCGTGGTGGTGACCGTCGCGGTCTCCTTGACGATCTCGTGGTTGTCGTCCAACTCCAGCTCGATGACGGTGGTGCCCGACGCGTCGGTGTGCTCCCATCGGGTGGGCGGGGTGTCCTCCGGCTTGGACGGGGCCTCGCCGGGGTTCTCCGGGGGACGATCGCCGTCACCGGCCCGGGCGGCGTCCACGTCCTCCTTCCACTGCTCGCAGAAGCCGGGCGGGTCATCGACCGCGCAGGCCTTGTGGAGGAGGAACTCGGGGTTGTCGATGTCCTGTTGGGGAACGCCGATGGACGCCAGGTACTTCTCCCAGGCGGCCCGATCGCTCTCCCACTGCTGGTACGCCTCGGTATCCGCCCGCCAGTTGTCGAGGTCCCCCGCGGCCTTGGAGGCCCCGGCGCTCTGCGCGAGCTGGGAATCGACGTTGAAGAAGCCGTCCGCGACGCCGCCGAAGAGGTTGCCCAACTCCTCCAGGCCGTCCTTGGCCTCCTTCACCCGGGTTCGCGACATCGTGTAGAAGAGGTTGAAGGCCTCCGAGAGCCCGCTGTGGCCCAGCGCCGCCCTCCGTTCCCCGGGGTTGGCCTCCCCCAGATCGCGGTAGTCCCCGCTGGCGCCCCCGCTGCCCGCCTCCTCGGCCAGTTCGAGCATGTTCTCGCGCACCTGGTGCAGCACCGAGTAGTCGATCGAGAAATCGGCGGAAAGGTCGTCGGCCATGGTGCGCCTTCCCCGGTTCCTCCCGGTGGGGCCGGACCGAACCGTGTGTGAGCCGGACGTGCGGTGGGCGGGCGACGGGTCCGCCGGCTCCGCCCGCGGTCGCGCCCACCCCTACCACGCACCAAAACGGCCCCGGGTTCAGATCCCAACGGCATGAACCATCGGGTGTCCCCGAACGTGGACATGACGGAGGGACCACCGTCGCCC
>NZ_VKHT01001049.1 GCF_014141535.1 Streptomyces alkaliphilus
GTGGTGGGGCGGGGGGCGACCCGTCGGCGCCTGAGTTCCGGCAGCACGGCGCCGGGCACCCCGCGCTTGACGCCGATCAGGGCGTCCATCAGGCGCAGGCCCTCGAAGGCGTCACGGGCGTAGCGCACCTCGCCCTCGTAGATGTCGTGCAGATCCTGCTCGACGTAGGCGCGGGTCAGGGCCGCGCCCCCGAGGATGACGGGGTAGTCGGCGGCCATGCCCCGTTTGTTCAGCTCCTCCAGGTTCTCCTTCATGATCACCGTGGACTTCACCAACAGGCCGGACATGCCGATCACGTCCGCGCGGTGTTCCTCGGCGGCCTCCAGGATCGCGGAGACCGGCTGCTTGATGCCGAGGTTGACGACGTTGTATCCGTTGTTGGACAGGATGATGTCGACCAGGTTCTTGCCGATGTCGTGCACGTCGCCGCGCACGGTGGCCAGCACGATGGTGCCCTTGCCGGAGTTCCCGTCGGCGTCCTCGACCTTCTCCATGTGCGGTTCGAGGTGGGCTACGGCGGTCTTCATCACCTCGGCGGACTGGAGCACGAACGGCAACTGCATCCGGCCGGCGCCGAACAGTTCACCGACGGTCTTCATCCCGGCCAGCAGGGTGTCGTTGACGATGGCCAGGGCGGGGCGCTCGCGCAGCGCCTCGTCCAGGTCGGCCTCCAGGCCGTTCCGCTCGCCGTCCACGATGCGGCGGCGCAGCCGCTCCTCCAGGGGCAGCGCGGCCAGTTCCTCGGCCCGACCGGCCTTCATCGCCCTGCTGTCCACGCCCTCGAACAATTCCAGCAGGCGGGCCAGCGGGTCGTAGTCCTCCGTGCGGCGGTCGTGGATCAGGTCCAGGGCGACCTGGACGTGCTCGGGGTCCAGTCGCGCGATGGGCAGGATCTTCGCGGCGTGCACGATCGCCGAGTCCAGGCCGGCTTTCACGCACTCGTCGAGGAAGACGGAGTTCAAAACGGTGCGGGCGGCGGGGTTGAGACCGAAGGAGATGTTGGACAGCCCCAGGGTGGTCTGGACGTTCGGATGCCGGCGCTTGAGCTCGCGAATGGCCTCGATGGTGGCCACACCGTCCTTGCGGGACTCCTCC
This sequence comes from Streptomyces alkaliphilus, assembly GCF_014141535.1. Taxonomy (GTDB): domain Bacteria; phylum Actinomycetota; class Actinomycetes; order Streptomycetales; family Streptomycetaceae; genus Streptomyces; species Streptomyces alkaliphilus. Next base: position 1,096 of record NZ_VKHT01001049.1, read on the forward strand.
TGGCCGGTGCAGATGGTGAAGGTCAGACAGTCGATGATGATGTCGGACTCGTCGATGCCCCACCGGCCGGTCAGTTCCGCGATGAGGCGTTCGGCGATGGCGATCTTCTTCTCGACGGTGCGGGCCTGGCCCTCCTCGTCGATGGTGAGGGCCATGAGGGCGGCACCGTGCTCGGCGGCCAGGCCGGTGACGCGGGCGAACCTGGACCCGGGGCCGTCGCCGTCCTCGAAGTTCACCGAGTTGATCACCGCGCGTCCGCCCAGACGCTCCAGGCCGGCGCGGATGACCTCCGGCTCGGTGGAGTCCAGGACGATCGGCAGCGTGGAGGAGGTGGCCAGCCGACCGGCGAGCTCGGACATGTCGGCGACGCCGTCGCGGCCGACGTAGTCCACGCACAGGTCGAGCAGGTGGGCGCCCTCGCGGATCTGGTCGCGGGCGATCTCGACGCAGTCGTCCCAACGGCCCTCCAGCATGGCCTCGCGGAACTTCTTGGAGCCGTTGGCGTTGGTGCGCTCACCGATGGCCAGATAGGAGGTGTCCTGGCGGAAGGGCACCGATTGGTAGAGCGAGGAGGCCCCCGGCTC
>NZ_VKHT01000105.1 GCF_014141535.1 Streptomyces alkaliphilus
CCAGGAAACGGGCCACGAAGGCGGAGGCCGGCCGCTGCCACACCTCCACCGGCGTGCCGACCTGCGCCACCCGACCCCGGTTCATCACCACCACCCGGTCAGCCATCGCGAAGGCCTCCCCCTGGTCGTGGGTCACCGCCAATACCGTCGTCCCCAGGGACCGGAACAGCGTTCGCAGCTCCATGACCAGCCGTTCCCGCAGGTCCCGGTCCAACTGTCCGAGCGGCTCGTCCAGCATCAGGATCCGGGGGCCGGGCGCCAGGGCCCGCGCCAGCGCCACCCGCTGCTGCTCCCCGCCGGACAACGAGGCGGGGGCGCGCCCCCCGGCGTCCGGAAGTCCCACCAGACGCAGCAACTCCTCGGCCCGGGCCCGCGCGGCGCCCCGGTCCGTGCCCCGCATCCGCAGGCCGAACAGGACGTTGCCCAGCACATCGCGTTGCGGGAACAACTGGTGGTCCTGGAACATCAGCCCCACCCCCCGCCGATGTGCCGGGACCCGCGCCTGGTCCCGGCCCTCCAGCAACACCCGACCGGCGTCGGGCCGCTGCAACCCGGCGACCACCCGCAACAGGGTGGACTTACCGCTGCCGCTGGGGCCCAGCACGCACACCGTCCGGCCCTCCGGCACCTCCAGATCCACCCCGTCCACCGCCGAGGGCTCCTGCGCCCCGGCGAAACGGACGGTGATGCCCTCCAGACGCAGCAGCGGCTCACCGGCGATTCCGGTCATTCCCATGATCGTTCTCCCGTCCTCTCCCCCTGTCCGAACCCGCCCCGGAGACCCGGGCGGGTCACCGGGGCGGAAGAGGGCGCCGCCGTCAGAAGGCACCCGAGCGCAGTGGCCGAATCCGCTCCAGGGCCAGCAACACCGTCGCGCAGACCACCATCAGGATGGTGCTCAGGGCCATCGCCTGCCCGTAGGTCAGCTCACCGGCCCGCCCCAACAATCGGGCCACCGCCACCGGCAGCGTCGGGGCGTCCGGCCGGGCGATGAAGACCGTCGCCCCGAACTCCCCCATGGACACGGCGAAGGCGAACCCCGCCGCGAGCACCAGCGCCCGCCGCACCAGGGGCAGATCCACCTCCCGCCACACCCGCCACGGTGAGGCCCCCAACACCGCCGCCGCCTGCCGCAACCGGTCGTCCACCGCGCGCAGCACCGGCAGCATCACCCGCACCACGAACGGCACCCCCACCAGGGCCTGGGCGATCGGCACCAGCATCCAGGAGGACCGCAGGTCCAGCGGCGGAGCGTCCAGGGCGATGAGGAAACCGAACCCGACGGTGACCGCCGAGGTGCCCAGGGGCAGCATCAACAGCGCGTCGAACCCCCGCACCAGGCGCCCGGCCCGACGGGTGAGCGCCGCCGCCGCGAGACCACCGACGACCACCGCGATCACGGTGGCCACCGCGGCGTAGCGCAGGGAGTTGCCCACCGCCTCCATCGGGGCCACCGGGAAGGTGCCGCCGCCGTCGAGGAAGAGCGCACGGTAGTGATCCAGCCCCCATCCCCCGCCGGGCACCGACAGCGAACGCTCCACCAACACCGCCGGGGGCAACAGCAGGAGCGCCCCGATGACCAGCAGCACCCAGCCCAGCAACAGCCACTGCCCCACCCCGCGCGGTGGCCGGGCCGGATCCACCGCTCCGGTCAACCGCAGCCCCGCCTCCCGTCGGCGCACCGTGCGGGCGTGCACCCACAGCATCACCGCCACCGCGGCGAACTGCACGATGCTCAGCACCGCCGCCGTGGGCAGGTCCAGCAGTTGGGCGGTCTGCCGGTAGATCTCCACCTCCAGGGTGGCCAGCCGCGGCCCGCCCAGGATGAGTACGGCGCCGAAGGAGGTGAAGGTGAACAGGAACACCATCAGCGCGGCGGCGGCCACCGACGGCGCCAGTGCCGGCAGGGTGATCCGCCACCAGGCGGTGAACCGGCCCGCCCCCAGCACCCGGGCGGCCTCCTCCTGCCGGGGGTCCACCTGCTCCCACATCCCGCCGACGGTGCGCACCACCACGGCGTAGTTGAAGAAGACATGGGCCAGGAGAATCGCCCACACCGTGCCGTCCAGTCGCACACCGAACAGGTCGTCCAGCAGGCCACCCCGCCCCACCAGGGCGAGGAACGCCGACCCGGCCACCACGGTGGGCAGCACGAAGGGCACGGTGACCACGGCACGCAGCAGGCGGCGGCCCGGGAAGTCCAGACGGGCCAGCGCCCAGGCCCCGGGCAGGGCCAGGAAGAGGGTCAGCAGGGTGGAGGCGGCCGCCTGCCACACCGTGAACCACACCACCTGGCCGATGCCCGGATCGGAGAGCACCTCCGCCACCCGACCCGGCCGCCAGGCGCCGTCCTCGCGCAGGCCCCGCGACACGATCGCGGTCACGGGGTAGGCGAAGAAGACCGCCAGGAAGGCGACGGGGAGGGCGATCAGCCCGCAGCGCGCGGCCCGCCCGCGGGCGGCCGGACTCACCGCAGGACCAGTGCCGTCCAGTCGTCCACCAGGGAGGCGCGGTTCTCGGCGATGACCTCCGGGGCGAGGGTGTACGGGTCCTCGATGACCGCGCCGTGCTCGGTGAAGACCTCCGGCAGATCCACGTCCGCGCGGGCCGGGTTGACGAACATGGTCAGCGGCAGGTCCTCCTGGAAGGGCTCGGAGAGCATGAAGTCGATCAGCGCCCGACCTCCCTCGGGGTTCTCCGCCCCGGCGAGCAGGCCGGCGAACTCGACCTGACGGAAGCAGGTCCCGGTGGACACACCGGTGGGGGCCTCCTCCGGATCGGGGTCGGAACCGAAGAGGACCTCGGCCGGCGGGCTCGTGGCGTAGGAGACCACCAGCGGGCGGTCACCGCCGCCGGATCCGGAGAAGTGGTCGTAGTACGCCTGCTCCCAACCGTTGACGACCTCGACACCGTTGTCGACCAGGCTCTGCCAGTAGTCCTTCCAGCCGTCCTCACCGAAGGCCGCGACGGTGCCCAACAGGAAGCCCAGACCCGGCGAGGAGGTGGCGGGATTCTGCACGACCAGGAGATCGGCCATGGCCGGGTCGGCGAGGTCCTCCAGGGTCTCGGGCGGCTCGATGCCCTCCTCCGCGAACCACGCGCGGTCCCAGTTGACGCAGATGTCCCCGGTGTCGATGGGGGTGACCGACCGTCCCCCGTCGGGCGGCAGCAGGTCGTCCGGGACGGCGTCGAGACCGGCGGCCTCGTACTCCTCGAACACTCCTTCGTCCACGGCTCGGGAGAGCAGGGTGTTGTCCACCCCGAACAGGACGTCGGCCTGCGGGTTCCCGGCGGTCAGCACCGCCTGGTTCACCATCACGCCGGCGTCACCACCGCGCACGATGACGACCCGGTGGCCGGTCTCCTCGGTGAAACGCTCCAGGACCTCCTCCGAGATGTCGAAGGAGTCGTGGGTGAGCAGGGTGACGGGGGCGACGGTGTCGGGGCTCTCCCCGTTGACCTCGGCGGACGATTCCTCGCCCTCGCCCTCGCCGTCGCCCGAGCCGCAGCCGGCGAGCAGGGCGACGCCGAGGCAGGCGGCGATGGTGGTGACGGCCGTGCGGTTCATGGTGCGGGACCTCGGCGTTCGTGTCGGGCCCGGTCGGGAGGGCGCGCACGGCTGCACGGGAGAGGATCCGAACTTCCTACCCTGCGGCGCGGTGCCGCGCGGGCGAGGTTCAAAGGGTCTGCGGCCGGTGTGCCGCACTCTCAGCGCTGCGAGCGCTCCCCTGTCGGGCGGTGGACGGACGCCCGGGTCGGGCGCCTGTTCGACGGCAACCCTAACCCGGGAACCGGCACCGCCGAACGGCGCCCCGGCCGGGGAAGCGCGCCATCCACGCCCCGACAGCCGACCGACCGCCTCCCCCACACCCCGACGCAGCCGGCGTTCAGCGCTCGGAGGCCGCCAACTGCCCGCAGGCTCCGTCGATTTCCTGCCCCCTGGTGTCCCGCACCGTCACCGGCACCCCGTGACCGTCGAGGATCTCCACGAACGCCCGCTCGTCCTCCGGACGTGAGGCGGTCCACTTCGATCCCGGCGTCGGGTTGAGCGGAATGAGGTTCACGTGCGCACGCATGCCGCGCAGCAGCCGGCCCAGCAGGTCGGCTCGCCACGCCTGATCGTTGATGTCACGGATCAGCGCGTACTCGATCGAGACCCGCCGACCGGAGCGCTCGGAGTAGGCGCGGGCCGCGTCCAGCACCTCGCGCACCTTCCACCGGGTGTTCACCGGCACCAGGGTGTCGCGCAACTCGTCGTCCGGGGCGTGCAGCGAGACCGCCAGCCGGCACTTGAGGTCTTCCTCGATGAGGCGGTGGATGGCGGGGACCAGCCCGACCGTGGAGACGGTGATGCCGCGCTGGGAGAGCCCCAGCCCGTCGGGGACCGGGTCGGTGAGGCGCCGGATCGCGCCCAGGACCCGCTTGTAGTTGGCCAACGGCTCGCCCATGCCCATGAAGACGATGTTGGAGAGCCGGGCCGGACCGCCGGGCACCTCACCATCGCGCAGCGCGCGCATGCCCGCCACGATCTGGTGCACGATCTCGGCGGTGGACAGGTTGCGGTCCAGGCCCGCCTGTCCGGTGGCGCAGAAGGGGCAGTTCATGCCACAACCGGCCTGGGAGGAGATGCACATCGTCACCCGGTCCGGGTAGCGCATCAGGACCGACTCCACCAACGTGCCGTCATGCAGCCGCCACAGCGTCTTGCGGGTGGCCCCGTCGTCGCAGGAGGCGTGCCGCACCACCGTCATCAGCGGCGGAAGCAGCTCGTCGGCCAGTCGACGCCGAGCTGCGATCGGAATGTCCGGCCACTGGTCGGGGTCGTCGGCCCACCGGCCGAAGTAGTGCTGCGAGAGCTGCTTGGCGCGGAACGGCTTCTCCCCCAGCTCCGCGACCGCCTCGCGGCGCGCTGCGGGGTCGAGGTCGGCGAGGTGGCGCGGCGGACGGGCGGCCCCGCGCGGCGCGACGAAGGTGAGTTCTCCGGGTGCAGGCATAACCGCTCCAGTGTCGCAGATCATCCGCGAACCCCCTGGCCGCGCGGGTGGGACCCCTGTCGTCCCCGGGTGTCGTCCGTCACCGTTGGCCGACCTCGCACGGCCCGGGGACGGCCCGGGGTCAGGAACCGACGAAGACGAGCAAGAGGATCCAGACCACCGGGGCGGTCGGGAGGAGCGAGTCCAGACGGTCCATGATCCCGCCGTGACCCGGCAGCAGGGTGCCCATGTCCTTGATGCCGAGATCCCGCTTGATCATGGATTCGCCCAGATCACCGAGGGTGGCGCTGGCCGCCACGGCCAGGCCCAGCAGGATCCCCTGCCACCAGACCCCGCCGTCGATCAGGAACTCCATGCACAGCGCCCCGGTCACCACGGCGGCCGCCACCGCTCCGAGGAGACCCTCCCGGGTCTTGCCGGGGCTGATGCGGGGCGCCAGACGGCGACGGCCGAATTTCCAGCCCACCGCGTAGGCACCGGTGTCGCTGACCACGGTGAGGAGCAGGAAGACCAGCACCCGCCAGGCACCGTCCTCGGCGGTGAGCATCATGGTGACGAAGGTCGCCAGGAAGGGCACGTAGAACACCGCGAAGACACCGGCGGTCACGTCCCGCAGGTAGTTCTCCGGAGCCCCGAACAGGCGCCAGGCCGGCACGGCGAGAGCCGTGGCAGCGGCGGCCAACCATGCCGCGGAAGGCCCTCCCGCGTAGCCGGCCACCACCATCGCGGCGCCGCCGAACGCCAACGGCGGCAGGGGCACCGAGATGCCCTTCGTCTCCGAGAAGCGCGAGGTCAGCTCCCATACCCCGACCACGACCGCCGCGGCGACCACCACCACGAAGGCCGGCCGGTACAGGAAGAGGGTCGCGAGGATGACGGCCCCCAGCCCCACCCCGACCCCGATGGCGGCGGGGAGGTCACGCCCGGCTCGCCTGCGGCGGTGCGTCCCGTTCTCGGATGGGCTCACCGGATGGCCGTGCCGGTCATCGGAACGCTCCTCGCGCTGTTCGGTTCGGTGGCTCCCGGCGTGGTCCCTCGACCGGCCGGGGTGGGGGATGGGCGACACACGAGGAGTCCGCGACACGTCCCCCGTCCCGTCACCGGCCCCGGCCGGCGGGTGAACAACGTGTTCGGGGGTCGATCGCGGTGACTCGTTCATCGGTGCTTTCCGTTCGCGTGCGCGCCCCGGGAGGGCCCGGGGCCGCGCTGGTCGGGGTGCGGGACGTGCCTCACACCTCGAGGAGTTCGGCTTCCTTGTGCTTGAGCAGTTCGTCGACCTGCGCCACGTACTTGGCGGTGGTGTCGTCGAGCTCCTTCTCGCCGCGACGGCCCTCGTCCTCGCCGACCTCACCCTCCTTGACGGCCCGGTCGATGATCTCCTTGGCCTTGCGGCGGACACCGCGGATGGAGATCTTCGCGTCCTCGGCCTTGGAACGCGCGACCTTGATGAACTCGCGGCGCCGTTCCTCGGTCAGTTCGGGAAAGACGACCCGGATGATGTTGCCGTCGTTGGACGGGTTGACCCCCAGGTCGGAGTCACGGATGGCCTGTTCGATATTGCGCAGGGCGCTCTTGTCGAAGGGCGTGACCACGGCCATGCGGGGTTCGGGCACGGAGAACGACGCGAGTTGGTTGATCGGGGTCATCGCGCCGTAGTAATCGGCGACGATCTTGTTGAACATGGCCGGGTGCGCACGACCGGTACGGATCGCGGCGAAGTCGTCCTTGGCGACGACCACGGCCTTCTCCATCTTCTCCTCGGCCTCGAGGAGAGCTTCTTCGATCACCACGTGCTCCTGATTCGGTGTGTGGAGCGGGCCGTTCAGGCCCGCCGGCCCTGGCTGTTCACGAGTGTGCCGATCTTCTCACCCCGAACCGCCCGGGCGATGTTGCCCTCCGCGAGCAGTTCGAAGACGAGGATCGGCAGGCTGTTGTCACGACAGAGCGTGATGGCGGTGGAGTCGGCGACCCGGAGATCACGGGTGATGACCTCGCTGTAGTCCAGGACGTCGAAACGGACCGCCTCGGGGTTCTTCGCCGGATCGGAGTCGTAGACCCCGTCCACGCCGTTCTTGCCCATCAACAGTGCCTCGGCGTGGATCTCCAGGGCACGCTGGGCCGCGGTGGTGTCGGTGGAGAAGTAGGGCATGCCCATACCGGCGCCGAAGATCACGACCCGGCCCTTCTCCATGTGGCGAATGGCGCGGAGCGGAATGTAGGGCTCGGCCACCTGGCCCATCGTGATCGCGGTCTGGACCCGGGAGTCGATCCCCTCCTTCTCCAGGAAGTCCTGGAGGGCGAGGCAGTTCATGACGGTGCCGAGCATGCCCATGTAGTCGGAACGGGCCCGGTCCATGCCGCGCTGCTGGAGCTGGGCGCCGCGGAAGAAGTTGCCGCCGCCGAGTACGACGGCGATCTGCGCCCCCTCCCGCACGACGGTGGCGATCTCCCGGGCGACCTTGTGGACGACGTCCGGGTCGACGCCGAGCCCTCCACCCCCGGCGAACGCCTCTCCGGAGAGCTTCAGCAGGAAGCGGGAGGGGCGGCCGGCTCGATGGTCCGTCCTCGGTGCGGGGGCGTCTTCGTTCATGGGCTCTCCTGGTGCACATGCGAAGGAGGCCATTGCCGGTGGATCCTCGCGGTTCCCTGGCGCGGCAATGGCCTCCTGCTCACGACTGCGTGGTCCGGTCCGCGTCCGGACGGCCGGCGCGGGCCACGGCATCCGGCGATCCCGGGTGCGACGCCGGTGTCGGACGGCGTGCCGCGGATCCTTCCGGGGTCCATCCGGAGGATGGTCCGGACGGGACCGCGGCACGCCCGACAATAGCGGCCCGGGGGCCCGGACGCGTCCGACCGTCGAACGCTCGCGCGTCGGTCGGGGTCAGGCGCCGACGCGGAAGCGGGCGAAACTCTTCAGGGTGACGCCGGCCTCTTCGAGCACCTTGCGCACGGTCTTCTTGTTGTCCTTGGCGAAGGGCTGGTCCAGGAGGGTGTTCTCCTTGAAGAAGCCGTTCACCCGACCCTCGACGATCTTCGGCAGGGCCCCCTCGGGCTTGCCCTCCTCGCGGGCGGTGGCCTCGGCGACGCGGCGCTCGTTCTCCACGGTCTCCGCCGGAACGTCCTCGCGGGTGAGGAACTTCGGGGCGAAGGCGGCGATGTGCTGAGCCACGTCCTTGGCGACACCGGCCTCGGGCTTGTCCAGCTCGACCAGCACGCCGACCTGGGGGGGCAGGTCCGGGTTGGTGCGGTGCAGGTAGGTGCCCACGTAACCACCGGTGAAGCGGGCGAAGCGGTCCAGCACGATCTTCTCGCCGAGGGTGGCGTTGGCCTCGTCCACGTAGTCGCGGACGGTCTTGCCGTCCTCGATCTCGGAGGAGAGCAGGGCCTCGATGTCGGCGGGGGCGGCGGAGGCGACGTGCTCGGCGATGCTCTTGGCGACGGCCTGGAACTTCTCGCCCTTGGCGACGAAGTCGGTCTCGCACTTGAGCTCGACCAGCACACCGGAGGTGTTGTCGTCGGCCAGGATCGCGACCACGGCGCCGTTCTCGGCGGTGCGGCTCTCGCGCTTGGCGACGCCCTTCTGCCCCTTGACCCGGAGGATCTCGACGGCCTTCTCGACGTCACCCTCGGCCTCGGTCAGGGCCTTCTTGCAGTCCATCATGCCGGCGCCGGTCAGCTCACGGAGCTTCTTGACGTCGGCGGCGGTGAAGTTCGCCATGGTGGTGTGATTCTCTTCCCGGGATGTCGGTGGGTGGGATCGCGCCGGGGAACGGCGGGCG
>NZ_VKHT01001050.1 GCF_014141535.1 Streptomyces alkaliphilus
AGACGCTGTTGTCTTTCCGAGTCTGACGGCTGCGTTTTCGCTGGTCAGGGGTAGGGGCGGCGTCGGTGTGGGAGTGATGGGGTGTCGTTTCGTCGCTCTCGTGGAGGTCGCGGATGCCGTCGGTTGTCGGACTGCTGGAACAGCACGAGCTTGCCGCTCGTCGTCGTGTGGACGGGCTGCGTGAGGAAGCGGACCGTATTCAGGCCGAGCTCGCGGTGGCCGAGCAGGAGTGGTCGGAGTGGACGATCGCCCGCGAGCGTGTCGGTGCGGTGCTGTCCGCGCCGGGCAGTGACTCAGCCGGCGTGGTCACCGAGGTGCCAGAGGGTGTTGTGACGGGAGCGGAGGTGGAGGCGTCTGCGCCTTTGACGGTGAAGGCGAGGTCACAGGTTCCGATGTGGCGCGAGGGGCTGGCCGGGACGGCACTGTCGGTGGACTACCAGCGCATCCTGGCCGCGATCGAGGATCGGGTCCGTCTCGGTCAAGGGCCGCTGACCTGTCAGGAGATGGCCACCGCGTTCGGCCTGGATGTGGTGCCGGCCAAGGTGGAGGGGCTGCGGTCGAAGGCGAAACGCCTGGTCGCGCGGGGCTGGCTGACCGAGCCGGCACCGGGCCGGTTCACCCTCGCGCGGAGCGTGAGCGGGCCAGGCGGCGGGTCATGATCATGGTCATCGACCAGTAGATCATCGCCTCGGCGCTGCTGGTGGATCGTTCGAAGTCACGCACCAGACGGCGGCTTCGCATCAGGTGGGCGAAGAGCCGCTCGACGATCCACCGCTTGGGCAGCACCACGAATCCGCGCATGTCGTCGCTCCGCTTGACGATCGCCAGGACTAGCGCGAGCGCGGCCAGGCAGTGCTTGACGAGGCTGCCGGTGTAGCCGCCGTCGGCCCAGACGAGTTCCAGCCGGTGGTGAGCTTCGGTCACCCGCTCAAGCAGCACCTTCGCGGCAGCGCGGTCGCCGATGTCCGCCGCGGTGACCATCACGCCCAGCAGCAGGCCGAGGGTGTCAACCACTACGTGCCGTTTACGGCCGTTGACCAGCTTGCCACCGTCGAAACCGCGGCTGTCGGCGCCGACGACGGCGTCCGCCTTGACGGACTGCGAGTCGATCACACCGGCCGTCGGTTCCACATCCCGCCCCGACTCCTCGCGGACCCGGCCGCGCAGCCGGTCGTGGAACTCCCTGACCAGCACGTGGTCGCGCCAACGGCGGAAAAACGCATAGACCCGGTCCCACGGCGGGAAGTCGGCCGGCATCGCCCGCCACTTGATCCCGTTGTCCACCAGATAGCGGATCGCGTCCAGTATCGCCCGGTGGCAGTACGCCTCCGGCTGCCCGCCCCGACCTCGCATCCAGCCCGGCACCGGCAGCAGCGGCCGGACCACAGACCACTCCGCGTCCGTCATGTCCGAGGGATACCTCCGAACATGCTCCGGATGGTCGGCCGCGTTCCCGAACCGGTGAGCGACACAATCACACGACAGAGCAGCCGAGTTGAACTCCACCGGCGCGAGCACGTACAACTGCGGCAACAGGGTCTCCTGGATCTCGGTTGGCTTCGCAACCCCGAGCTACCAGGAGGCCCTGCCTTCATGCCCGCAGCCAGCCACGGTCACCCGAACGAGACTCCCGTTCGACGCCCACCCCTCACGATCGGAACGACAACAGCTCCT
>NZ_VKHT01001051.1 GCF_014141535.1 Streptomyces alkaliphilus
GCGGGGAGGTAGGGGTCGGCGGGGATGCCCACCGCGTCGCAGGTGTCCAGGACGAGCTTGAGCAGTCCGGCGGTGGCGTCCGCGCACGCCCGGGGGTTGAGGACGGTGGCCTTGAGCCAGAGGCGTTCGGCGCCCGACCCGTCCCGGTCCGGCACCCGGGCCCGGCCCAGGACGGCGGTTCCCTCGTGCAGCAGCCGACGCCGGATCATCGCCACCTCCTGATCCCCGGCCCCGACGGGTCGGAAGAGGACGGTGCTGATGGTGGGCTCGGCGTACAGCTCCAGGCGCGGCTCGGCGAGCACCTGTCCGGCCAATCGCCCGGCCGCAGCGCAGGCGGCGTCGACCAGCGCGGCCATGCCCGAACGCCCCAGCGCGCGCAGGGTGACCGCGATCTTGAGGATGTCGGGACGGCGGGTGGTGCGCAGCGAGCGTCCCAGCAGGTCGGGGAGGCCCGCCTCGGTGTCGTCCTCGGCATTGAGGTACGGGGCGCGGTGGTGCAGGGCCGCCAGGTCGGCCGTGTCGGGTGCGGTGAGCAGTCCGGCCGCCGCGGGCTGCCACCCCAGTTTGTGGAGGTCGAGGGCGACCGTGTCCGCCCGTTCCAGTCCGTCCAGCAGTCCTCGGCGCGTGGAGCTGAACAGCAGGGGGCCGCCGTACGCGGCGTCCACGTGGAGCCGGGCGCCCCGGGCGGCGACGAGGTCGGCGATGGCGGGAAGGGGGTCCACCGCGCCGGTGTCGGTGGTGCCCGCGGTGGCGACGACCAGGACCGGTTCGCCCGTAAGAGCGTCCAGCGTCCGGGCGAGCGCGGCGGGGTCGAGCACACCGCGCGGGGCGGCCACCGGAAGGGCCGGCGGGAGGCCGAGCAGCCAGGCGGCGCGGGCGACCGAGTGGTGGGCGTTGGTGCCGTGGACCACCCGCAGCGGGCGGGCGACGCCTCCGCCCCCGGACCCGGCGCCCCGCTCACGGGCGAGGAGGACACCGAGTTGGTTGGCCTCGGTCCCGCCGGTGGTCACCAGGGCGTCCGGTTCCGGTCCCGCGGGATGGACGAGCGCGGCGAGCGCCCGGGTCGTGCGGGCCTCCAGCGCGGAGGCGGCGGGGGCCTGGTCCCAGGAGTCCATGGAGGGGTTGAGGACCGAGGCCGCGAAGTCGGCGACCGCCGCCACGGCCAGCGGGGGACAGTGCAGGTGGGCGGTGCACAGCGGGTCCGCCGGGTCGGCTGCGCCCTCGGCGAGAGCCCGCACCAGGGTGCCCAGCGCCTCCTCGGCGCCCCCGCCCTCCTCGGGCAGCACCGGTCCGCAGAGGGCGACGAGCCGGTCGGCCACCACCTCCGGTCCCCCGGACGGCAGGGGGCCGCCGCGCGCGGCGGCCCCCTCTCCCAAGGCGATCAGGACTGCGTCCAGCAGCGGACGCAGGACCCGGGGGCCGGCGGCGCCGGAGGCCAGCGGGGGCAGCGGATCCGATCGGGCGATCGAAGAGGCCGGTCGGTCGGCCGGTGCGGGGGCCCCGGAGGGCCCGGGGAACGGAGGCGGGGACATGCGGGAACTCCCGGGGCGCGGAGCCGGGTCGTGACGGGACCCGGGGTCGGACGGTCGGCGGCTCCGGGCACCGGGGTGCCGGCGCGACCCGGGCGGCCGGCCCCGGAGCTCGGTTAGGTGAACCTAAGTCAAGCAGGG
>NZ_VKHT01001052.1 GCF_014141535.1 Streptomyces alkaliphilus
GGGTCGGGGTCCGGGTCCGGGTCCGGGTCGGGCTCATCGCACGCCGGGTCACCCGGGTCGTAAACCTCGCACGGATCGGTGGTGCCGTCCGCCTGGGCGACGCCCGCGACGGCGAACGAGGCGCCCGCCGCGAACACCGCGCCGGCCGCCACGCGGGCGGCCGCGATGCGGATCCTGGAATTGGCCATGAAAGCCACTACCCCCTGTGATTGATGGAGTTGTGTGTCAATGACGCATCATCGGGGCAGACGTACAGGGGCGACGGGCCGTGATCGAGGTCCCCGTCGTGCAGTTGAGCCCCCCGGGCCACACGCGCCCCGCGCAGGGTCTGCCGGGCGAACAGCTTTCCCGTTCCACACAACCCCGTCAAGTCGGCTTTCCACGGGGGTTGTCGGGCCATCCGGTGAGGAGGCCCGGCGGTGCGCGCACCGCCGGGCCGTGGTCCTCGTCGCCCCCGAGGGGGAGGGGATCACTCCCCTTCCTGCTCCCGCCGCTTGCGCCAGCGGATGCCGGCCTCCAGGAAGTCGTCGATGTCGCCGTCCAGGACCGCCTGCGGGGTGCCGACCTCGTACTCGGTGCGCAGGTCCTTGACCATCTGGTACGGCTGCATCACGTAGGAACGCATCTGGCTGCCCCAGGAGTTGCCGCCCTCGGTCTTGAGGGCGTCCATCTTGGCCTGCTCCTCCTCCTTGCGGCGCGCCAACAGGCGGGCCTGGAGGACGCGCATGGCCGCGGCGCGGTTCTGGATCTGGGACTTCTCGTTCTGGCAGGAGACGACGATGCCGGTCGGCAGGTGGGTGATGCGCACCGCCGAGTCGGTGGTGTTGACCGACTGGCCACCGGGACCGGAGGAGCGGAAGACGTCGATCCGGATCTCGTTCTCCGGGATGTCGATGTGGTCGGTCTGCTCGACCACGGGAAGCACCTCGACACCGGCGAAGGAGGTCTGCCGGCGCCCCTGGTTGTCGAAGGGGGAGATACGGACCAGGCGGTGGGTGCCCTGCTCGACGGAGAGGGTGCCGTACGCGTAGGGGGCCTTCACCGTGAAGGTGGTGGACTTGATGCCCGCCTCCTCCGCGTAGGAGGTGTCGAGGATCTCGGTGGGGTAGCCCTTGCGCTCGGCCCAGCGCAGGTACATCCGCTGGAGCTGCTCGGCGAAGTCGGCGGCGTCCACGCCACCGGCCTCGGCGCGGACGCTGATCATCGCCTCGCGCTCGTCGTACTCCCCGGAGAGCAGCGTGCGCACCTCGAGCTCGGAGACCGCCTTGCGGATGGCGTCCAGCTCGGTGCGCGCCTCCTCCAGCGTCTCCGCGTCACTCTCGGCCTCCCCGAGCTCGAAGAGGACGGCCAGGTCGTCGATGCGGCTCCGCAGCTCCTCGGTGCGGCGCACCTGCCCCTGGAGGAAGGAGAGGCGGCTGGTGACCTTCTGGGCGTTCTCGGGGTCGTCCCACAGGGAGGGGGCCGCCGCCTGCTCCTCGAGCACGGCGATCTCCGCCCTCAGCTTGTCCACGTCGAGGACGGCCTCGATGGACTCCATCGTGGTGGTGAGGGACTTCAGCGCTTCGGATACATCGAGGACTGCCACGTCCCCCAGCCTAGCGGCTGGTGGGGCGCGGACCCGCTCGTCGGCGGGACGGGTTTCCCGCCGGGGCGTCCCGGGGACCGGGAC
>NZ_VKHT01001053.1 GCF_014141535.1 Streptomyces alkaliphilus
CCGCCGACCTCGCCGCCGCCGAGGCACCCGGCGCCGCCCCGGCCGCCGACCCCGACCGCCTGCCGGACCCGAAGGGTGCCGAACTCTCCGTGTACGCCCCCCTCGCGGCCCTCACCCTCCTCCTCGGCCTGTGGCCCGCGCTGTTGCTCGGCCTCACCGACCCGGCCGTGCAGGCCCTGCTGCCCGGAGTCGCCCGATGAACCTCATCCAGAGCATCGAGTGGGCCGTCATCGCGCCGGTCGTCGCCCTCGCCACCGGCTGCCTGCTCGCGCTCCTCGCCGACCTGCTGCTGCCGCCCGCCTCCCCGGCGTTCCCCGCCGCCCGGCGCGGCGCGGTGCTCGGCGGCCTCGCCGTCGCCGCCCCGGCCGCCGGGCTCGCCCTGCTGCTGCCACTGCGCGACGGCGACCGGGAGACCTTCTGCCTCACCGTGGACCCGGCGCCCTGCTCCTACGTCGCCGACCGCTTCGCGCTCACCGTGCAGGCGCTGGTGCTGCTCGGCGCACTGCTCGCCGCGCTGATCTCGCTGCCCGCCCTCTCGCGGAGCGACGACCGGCCCGGAGCCGTCCCCGCCGGCGAGTACGCCTTCCTGCTGCTCGCCTCCGCCACCGGCGCCGCCCTGCTGCCCGCCGCCCGCGACCTGGCGACGCTGATCCTCGCCCTGGAGGTCGCCACCCTCCCGGTCTACGCGCTGGTCGCGCTGCGCCGGGCGAACCGGCTCGCCCCCGAGGCGGCCCTGAAGTTCCTCCTCTCCTCGGTCACCGCCACCGCCGTCACCCTGCTGGGTGTCGGCTTCCTGTACGCCGCCGGCGGCGGCCTGCACCTGACCGTCCTCGCCGACGCCCTGCCCGCCGCCGATCCCGCACTCTCCGGCCTGGTCACCGTCGGCGCGGCCCTCGCCCTGGTCGGCTTCGCCCTGAAGGTCGGCGCGGTGCCGTTCCACTTCTGGATCCCCGACACCTACGGCGGCGCGCCCCCCGCGATCGCCGGCTACCTCGCGGTGGTCGGCAAGACCGCCGGACTGGCCGGACTGGTGCTGCTGACCACCGTCGCCCTGCCCGGCGAGCACGGGGTGTGGGGCCCGGCCCTGGCCCTGCTCGCCGGACTCACCATGACCGTCGGCAACGTCGCCGCGCTGCGGGTGGACCCCGCCGAGTCCGGCAGTGCCGTGCGCCTGCTCGCCTGGTCCTCGGTCGGTCAGGCCGGTTGGCTGCTGGTGCCGATCGCGGCGGCCGGCCGGGAGATCGGCACCGGGGGCCCCGGGTCCGCCGAGGGCGTCTCGGCGGCGGTCGGCGCGACCCTGGCCTACGCCCTGATGTACGCCGTGGTCACCCTCGGTGCCTTCGCCGTGGTCCTGTCGGTGCGCGGGGGACGGATCGCCGACCACCGGGGGATGGCCGCCGGTCGGCGGCCGACCGCCCTGGCGATGGCCTTCTTCCTCATCTGCCTGGCGGGCCTGCCGCCGGGGCTGATCGGGCTGTTCACCAAGGTGGCGGTGATCCGGTCGGTCGTCGGGGCCGACCTGGCCGTCCTCGCGGTGGTCGCGGCGGTCAACGTGGTGATCGCCCTGGTCTACTACCTGCGCTGGATCGCGCTGCTCTTCCGACCGGCCGGGGAGGAGCCGGGGGCCGGGGCGCCGGCGCCGGTCGCCGAACCGGTGCCCGTGGGCGG
>NZ_VKHT01001054.1 GCF_014141535.1 Streptomyces alkaliphilus
GTGGGAGCCCAGTAGCCGTTCCACCTCGACGTCCGGGCTCCGAACGCCGCTCTCGCACCGGTACCCGTCCACGCGGGAGGTCACCGCCGGTCCCCGGCGGAGCTTCGCGGCGGGGTGATCCCGGCCCGGCGCCGAGCGCGGGGGTCGGGGTGAATGCGCCGGTCGGGGTGAGTGCGGCGGAATCGGCGGTCGTGGCGGGTGCGGTGGAGATCCGGCTCTTCGGGATCGGGATCATCCCCGGCCTGCTCCAGACGCCGGAGTACGCACGGGTGTTGGCGAACAGCGCCGTACGGCGGGGAGCCACCACGTCCGAACAGGCGGAGGAGCGTGTCCAGTTCCTCGCGGATCGGCAGGCAGCGCTCACCCGGCCCCGGGCTCCCATGGTGTTCGTGACCATGGACGAGAGCTGCGTCCGGCGACCGGTCGGCGGAGCGGGCGTCATGAACGCGCAGTTGCGGTACCTCGCCGAGTTCGCCGAGCTGCCGAACACGGTGGTCCGGATCGCGCCGTACGAGATCGGTGAGCGCCGCACGTTCGATCTGCCGGTCAACATCCTGACGCTGCCGGATCGATCAGTGATCTGCTACGCGGAGTCCCAGTTGCAGGGTCACCTGGACCGGGACAGCACCACAGCGCTGCCCATGTTGACGGCCTACCAGCAACTGCAGGGCGAAGCACTCTCGCAGGCGGCATCCGTGGCCATGATCGACCAGCTTCGAAAGGGCATCCCGTGACGACCGAATCCCCTCGCTGGTTCACCTCTTCGTACAGCAACAACGGCGGCAACTGCGTGGAGGTCGCGGCGAATCTCGCCGGTTCCTTCGGCGTGGTCCCCGTCCGTGACTCCAAGAACCCGACCGGCCCGGTGCTGAACATCCCCACCACCGTGTTCGCCGGGGTCGTGGCCGGAGTCAAGGCCGGAGAGATGGGGAACGTCTGACCGCTCCACCCTCCACGCACCTCGACCGCGAGAACCGCCCCATCGCGCGACGACCGCGATGGGGCCTCTTCCCGTTGCGGGCCGAAAGCACACCCCGACCGTTCTCCGCACCTCACCCCTGCGGAAGGCTCCCCGGTGGCGACCACACCATCCGTCGTGCAGGGCTCCGGGCGGGAGCGGTCAGCAGTTCTCCTTGGCGAAGTCCTCCAGGGCGGTGGTGGGGATCTTGTTCCGGCTGTCCCCGGGGTCGTCGGCCCAGATGGGGTGCATGCGCGCCCAACCTCTTTCCTCCGCCAATATGGTGGCGGGCCCGTTGAGGACGTAGGTCGTACCGTCGGCCTCGAAAAGGATGGCCCTCCCGACCGAAGCCTCTTCACAACTGAGGTTGCCCGCGTCGACGGTGAAGGGCCACTGGCCGTCGGGGAAGTCCGAGGAGGAGACCCGCAGGGGCTCCTCCTCGGGCTCCTCGGTGCAGGCGGCGGTGGTGAGGGCGAGAAGCAGGGTCAGGGCGGCAGTGGTTGTTGTGCGCATGGCGGAGATGGTCCCGGGGCCGTCCTCCTCGTGAGATGACTGTCGCCAAGTTGTGATCAGGATGAAAAGAGCGACGTCAGAGGCCCATGTATGTGGCGGTCCAATCCCTCGTGCGCGGGAAGCGGGAGTGCTGATCACCGAAGACCGGGACATCAAGTGCTCCGAAGGCTCCCGGCACCGTTCCCTGCGGGCGGG
>NZ_VKHT01001055.1 GCF_014141535.1 Streptomyces alkaliphilus
GTGCGTGGGGGTTCGGGGTGCGCGCGTCCCGCCCCGGAAGCGAGGGGGCGCTTCCGGGGTCGTCAGATTACTCACAAGTAGCGTGTTGTTTACATCACGGAAACATCACGGTGTGTGATCTTCGTGAATCCCCGGAACGGATCCCGGGATGGCGGCGAGCCCGCCCGCGAGGGGGACCGGGCCGTCGCCGGAAGGCATCCGGCACGCCCCGCACGGCGAAGGCCGTCCAACCCGCTGCGGAGCGGGTTGGACGGCCTTGGTCGGATGCGTCAGACGTTGAAGCGGAACTCCACCACGTCGCCGTCGCGCATGACGTAGTCCTTGCCCTCCATGCGGGCGCGGCCCTTGGCCCGGGCGTCGGCGAGCGAGCCGGCCTCGACCAGTTCGTCGTAGGAGACGATCTCGGCCTTGATGAAGCCCTTCTGGAAGTCGGTGTGGATGACCCCGGCGGCCTCCGGCGCGGTGGCGCCCCGCTTGATCGTCCAGGCGCGGGCCTCCTTGGGCCCGGCGGTGAGGTAGGTCTGCAGCCCCAGGGTCTCGAACCCGGCGCGGGCGAGGGTCGCCAGACCGGGCTCCTCCTGCCCCACCGACTGCAGGAGCTCCAGCGCCTCCTCGTCGTCCAGCTCGCCGAGGTCGGACTCCAGCTTGGCGTTGAGGAAGACCGCCTCGGCCGGGGCGACGAGGGCGCGCTGCTCGGCCTGGAACGCCTCGTCGGTCAGCTCCTCCTCGTCCACGTTGAAGACGTACAGGAACGGCTTGACGGTGAGCAGGTGCAGCTCGCGCAGCGGCTCGGCCGGCTCGGTGCCCTGGCGGATCCCGGCGGAGAAGAGGGTGCGGCCCTCCTCCAGGATCGTCTTCGCCTCCTCGACGGCCCTGAGGATCGGCTGCCGGTCCTTCTTGACCCGGGCCTCCTTGGCCAGGCGCGGCAGGACCTTCTCGATGGTCTGCAGGTCCGCGAGGATCAGCTCGGTGTTGATGGTCTCGATGTCGTCCTTCGGGGAGACCTTGCCGTCCACGTGCACGACGTTGTCGTCGCGGAAGGCGCGCACCACCTGGCAGATGGCGTCGGACTCGCGGATGTTGTGCAGGAACTTGTTGCCCAGCCCCTCGCCCTCGCTGGCGCCGCGCACGATGCCGGCGATGTCCACGAAGTCGACGGTGGCCGGCAGGACGCGCTCGGAGCCGAAGATCTCGGCGAGCTTCGTCAGCCGGGGGTCGGGGACGCCCACGACGCCCACGTTCGGCTCGATCGTGGCGAAGGGGTAGTTGGCCGCCAGCACGTCGTTCTTGGTCAGGGCGTTGAACAGGGTCGACTTGCCGACGTTCGGCAGGCCGACGATTCCGATCGTGAGCGACACGTGGGACTTCCCGGGCGTAGGAGGGGAACGGGGATGAGCCCTCATTGTAGGCGCGGGGCGCGTGCCACCGGGCCGGACGAGTGCCGCCCCGCCCCCGCAGGGGTCGGCGCCGCCCCGGGAGGGCGTGCCACCCCTCGCGCAAAAGATCGACAAAACGATGGAATGTGCGTGTCTCCGCCGTTCGGGGCGGGGAGGGGGACTTACGTTGGTCGACGTGGAGCACAGTACGCACACGACCGCACACGCTCGGCCACCCTCCGGGGTGGTGCGTCGTCCCGCCCGCCCGGCCGGGGTTCCCCGGCCGGG
>NZ_VKHT01001056.1 GCF_014141535.1 Streptomyces alkaliphilus
GGTGGGTGGGGAGTCCGACCATCCCGGGCGGACGACGGACCACGGGGACCCGCTATGAATCACCACTGGCCGGTCGAACTGGTGGACGGCGATGTCGTCCTCCGTCCGATACGACAACGCGACCACAGGGCCTGGCGCGAGGTCAACCACCGCAACCGCGAGTGGTTGCGGCCCTGGGAGGCGACGGTTCCGCCGCCCCCACCCGGCCATCTGGCGCCGCGTCGGCCGACTTTTCGGCAGATGGTCCGTCACCTGCGGTCGGAGGCGCACGCCGGCCGGATGTTCCCCTTCGTCGTCGAGTACCGGGGACGTCTGGTCGGCCAGTTGACGGTGGCCGGGGTGGCCTGGGGGTCGATGTGCTCGGCGCACATCGGCTATTGGATCGACCGGGAGGTCGCCGGCCGGGGGGTGATGCCCACCGCCGTGGCGCTGGTCACCGATTTCTGCTTCCGCGCGGTGGGTCTGCACCGTCTGGAGATCTGCATTCGACCGGAGAACGGGCCGAGCCGACGGGTGGTGGAGAAGCTCGGCTACCGCGAGGAGGGGCTGCGTCCCCGTTACCTGCACATCGACGGTGACTGGCGCGATCACCTGATCTTCGCGCTGACCTCGGAGGAGGCGCCGGAGAGCCTGCTGGAGGAGTGGCGGGAGCGACCCGCGGGCCGGTGTGTCCCGGAGAGCGGTGCGCCGGCGGCCGGTGATGCCGGGCGGGAGGACGCACGAGCGGTCGGCCGCACGGTGCCCCCGCCGGCGGAGGAAGCCGGGAAGCCGGGATTCGGCTTTCCCGCCCCCCAGAAATAGTACAGATTTTCGATTTCCCCGGCGGGGCTTCGTAACAATCCGAGGAAATGACCGGATGGTGAAGCCAATCGGGCAACACACCGCTCCATTTGGCAGATGGAGTCGCGCCCATCCCTCTACGGTGGCAGCGTGAACAGCAGTGGGCTCATCTTCGCAATGATCGTCGGCGCCTGGGCCGCGTATCTCGTGCCGATGTGGCTCCGCCGGCACGACGAGCTGAACGACTCCCGCCCGACGGAGCGCTTCAGCACGGCCATCCGGATGCTGTCCGGCCGTTCCCTGACCGGCCGTCGCAAGCGGCCGGCGGAGCCCGACGCGGACCTCTCCGATCCGCGGGCCGAACCCGCCTCCGCGGCGCGTTCGGCCGGGGAGACCGAGATCCGCGCCACCGACCTGCGCGCCTACGCCGACCCGATCACCACCGTCCACGCCGTCGGCCCCGACCGGACCGACGGGGCGGGCGAACCCGTGGGTCCGGTCGGGGCCGAGGACGAGTCCCCCGCCGCATCGCTTCCCGCCCGGGTCGCCCGGGCCCGGGTGCTGGCCCGTCGTCGCCGCACCACCATGGTGCTCCTGACCTGCTTCGCGCTCGGCGGTGTGGTCACCGCCGCCGCCGGTCGCGCCTGGATCTGGGTCCCCGCCGTGCCGGCCGTGCTGCTCATCGCCTATCTGCGCCGGGTCCGTGCCCAGGAGCGTCGCCGGCAGAGCGTCACCCTCGACCGCGTCCGGGCGGAGGAGGCCGCACGCGCCCTGCGCGAGCGCCAGGCGGAGGTCATCGCCGCAGCCGGGACCACCGAGGAATCCCCGGCCCGCCGGGAGCAGAGCCGTGAACGGCGTCGCGAGACCCCCCGGGAACAGCGC
>NZ_VKHT01001057.1 GCF_014141535.1 Streptomyces alkaliphilus
GGGGAGGGCCGGGAGGCCGGCGTGCCGGTAGTTGTGCCAGGGCAGGCGGGGTCGGCGGAAGGCCCGTTCGGCGGCCGGTTCGGCGGCGGGCGCCCCTCCGCCGTCGACGATCTCCACGCGCCCGCCCCGGTCGGTGTGGGCGGTGCGCCAGTCGTGCAGCGTCTCGTAGGCGGCGTGGTCGAGGAACGACCCGGTCAGTTCGACCGTGACCACGGTGCCCTCCGGAACCCGGGCCAGGACTCGGCTCAGGCGCGGCACGGCCAGGAAGGTGAGCGGTCCGTCGGCGCGGACGCGGTGGGAGCCGTCGCCGACCGGGTCCACCGAGATCCGGGTGTGGGTCAGCCGGTGCAGGGCGAGGACCACGGCGCAGGCGATGCCGATGCCCACGCCCTCCAGCACCCCGAGCAGGATGACCCCGATGGTGGTGGCGGCGTAGACGAGGGTCTCGCGGTGCCGGGTGACGTTGCGCAGGTGGTGGATGCCGGCCATCTGGAGGCCGACCACCATGACCAGCGCGGCGAGTGCCGCGAGCGGGATCAGCTCCAGCAGGTTCACCAGCAGCCCGGCGGCCAGCAGCACCCAGCAGCCGTGCAGGATGGTGGATTTGCGGCTCACCGCGCCCGCCGCCACGTTGGCGGTGCTGCGCACGGCGACCCCGGTCACGGGCAGTCCGCCCAGCGCGCCGGAGACCACGTTGGCCGCGCCCTGACCGCGCAGCTCGCGGTCGAGGTCGGCGCGCGGGACGGGTGCCCCGCCGCGCCGGCGACGGGCGGTGGCGAGCTTGTCCACGGCAACGGCGGAGAGCAGGGACTCCACGCTGGCCACCAGGGTGACGGTCAGCACGGCGGCGATCAGGCCGAGCACCGGGCCCTCCGGCAGGCCGGGCAGGGCGTGGTTGTTCCAGGAGGGCAGATCGACCCGGGGCAGTCGCAGGCCGGCGAGGACGGTCACGGCGGTGGCCAGGAGAACGGCGGCCAGCGCGGCGGGCATGGCCCGTCGGATCCGTTCCCCGGTGCCGCCGCGCAGGCGGGGCCAGGTCAGCAGGATGGCGATGGTCAGGGCGCCGATACCGACGGCGGCCGGGTCGAGCCGGGCGAGTTGGGCGGGAAGTTCGGCGAGGTTGGCGGGTACCGAGCTCTGCGGACTGCCGCCGAGCACGACGTGCAGCTGGGCGATGGCGATGGTGATGCCGATGCCGGCGAGCATGCCGTGCACGATGGCGGGGCTGACGACCAGGGCGGTGCGGGCCACGCGCAGGGCGGAGAGCACCAGCTGGGTGAGGCCGGCCAGCACGGTGATGGCGCAGGTCACGCGCCATCCGTACTGCTGGATGAGGTCGGCGGTGATCACGGTGAGACCGGCGGCCGGGCCGGTCACCTGGAGTGGGGCGCCGCCGAGCCGTCCGGCGACGATGCCGCCGACGGCGGCGGCCACCAGGCCGGCCTGCAGCGGGGCGCCGGTGGCGAGGGCGATGCCCAGGGACAGCGGTAGGGCGATGAGGAACACCGCGATCGATGCGGAGAAATCGGCGCGGAACCGTTCCCGGGGGGTCGTGGGGGCGCAGGCGGACATTTCCGTCTCCGTCCGTAGGAGGGTGGTCGGGGAGCGCACGGAAGGTCGGCCGGTCGGGCCCGGGGGTGGGGTCGGCCGTGACTTCGGCC
>NZ_VKHT01001058.1 GCF_014141535.1 Streptomyces alkaliphilus
GCGAGACAGCCCCTCCCCGGGAACCGGACCGACGGTCATACTGCCCCCGTGTACCGGCAACCGAGCCGGCGCGCGCACCGCACCGCACCGCACCGCACCGACGGCTGAACGCGCGGCACGACCCCCACCGGCCCCGCCGGGGCACGCGCGACCGATCGGCGGTGTTCGCACGGCCCGGCACCCGGCGTGTCGGGACCCGCACACGAACGCGCGAGGGGAGGCGCCCGGTCGTGACCCACCCGGTGAGCCGTCGGTCGCACGCGCCGCGTGCCGATCGGCTCGCCCCGGCCCGTCACCCGGTCCCGGTCGAGGCCGCCCTGCGCCTGCGTGCCGCCGCCGCCACGGAGCCGGGTCGGCTGCGGGCCATCGGCGCGGTGCTGGTGGGACTGATCCTGCTGACGGGGGTCCTGACCGCCGGCGAGATGGCGGAACGGGCGGGCGCCGCGCACGACGCCCTGGTCTCCGGCGCACCGCCGAGCGCGGACGCCGCCCGGATACACCGCTCACTGGCCGAGGCCGACACCACGGCCGCCATGGGTTTCCTGGCAGGTGGGGACGAGCCGCGCGAGGTGCGTGAGCACCACGAGCGGCTGATCACGGACACGGCCCGGTTGCTGACCGCCGCCGCCTCCCACCCCCGCCCCGAGGGCGGCCCGGCGGCCGAGGCGGCGGAGCGGATCGACCTGCTCAACCGCACCCTGCCCGTCTACACCGGCCTGCTGGGCACCGCCCGGGCCGACAATCGTCGGGGGCTTCCGCTGGGCGGCGCCTATCTGCGGCACGCCAATTCGCTGATGCAGGAGGTGATGCTCCCCGCCGCCCGTGAGCTGCAGGCGTTGGAGACCGAACGGCTGCGCGCGGACCTGGAGCGGGCGTCCGCCCGCCCGATGGCCGGCCCCGCGCTGGGGGCGGTGACCCTACTCGCGCTCGTCGCCGCGCACCACCGGCACCGGCGCCGTACCCGGCGGGTCCTCAACCCCGGCCTGGTGGCGGGGGTGCTGGCGGTGACGGTGCTGGTGGGGTGGGCGTCGACCTCGCACGCCGTGGCCCGGGCCTCGTTCACCGCCGCCGTGGGGAAGAACATGCCGGCGGTGGAGGCGGTGAACGAGGCCTGGGCCACGGTGATCCTGACCCGGGGCGACGAGAGCCTCGTCCTGGTGGCCCGGGGTTCGGGGGGTGGTTACGCGGAGAGCGCGCGACAGCGGTTGGAGGAGTTGGCGGGGCCGGAGGGGTCCACCGGAGCGGGTCTGCTGGCCCACGCCGGCGACCTGGCCCGGGATCCTCGGGGCCCGGAACGGCTGGCCTCGGCCCGGGAGGCGGTCTCCGTCTGGCGGGAGTGGAACGCGGGAATGCTGCGGGCGGAGGCGTCCGGGGAGTACGACCGGGCCACGAGGCTGGTCATCGGGGAGCCGGGCGAACCGGAGGGGAGCCGGGGCACCGCGCACAGCGGCACGTACGCGCGGGCGGCCGGCGAGGCGCTGCGCGCCGCCCTCGATGCCGAGCAGGAACGGTTCGACGAGGTCGCCGGTGCCGGGCGGGCGGCTCTGCGGGGCCCGGGTGAGGGGGCGGTGCCCCTGGCGCTGCTCGGCGCCGCGGCCGTGGTGCTGGGCATCGGCCGACGGCTGGCGGAGTACCGGTGAGCGGCGGCACGCACCGGGG
>NZ_VKHT01001059.1 GCF_014141535.1 Streptomyces alkaliphilus
ACCCACCCCCGACGCCGGGGAGACCCGGGCCCTGATGGAATTGGTGCGGCGCCTCGCCGAGCGCGAGATCCGTCCCGTCGCCGACGAGGAGGAGGCCGCCGGCCGTTTCCCGCGTGAGACCTTCCGCACCCTCTCCGAGCTGGGCCTGCTCGGCCTGCCGTACCCCTCCGAGCACGGTGGCGGCGACCAGCCGTACGAGGTGTACCTGCGGGTGCTGGAGGAGCTGGCGGCGGCCCGCCTGACGGTTGGCCTCGGGGTCTCCGTGCATTCCCTGGCCTGTCACGCGCTGGCCCGCCACGGCACGAAGGAACAGCGTGCCGAGCACCTGCCCGCCATGCTCGGCGGGGGGTTGTTGGGGGCCTACTGCCTCTCGGAGCCCACCGCCGGCTCCGACGCCGCCGACCTGCGCACCCGTGCCGTGCGCGACGGCGACGAGTGGGTGATCACCGGCACCAAGGCGTGGATCACGCACGGCGGGATCGCCGACTTCCACACCGTCCTGGCCCGTACCGGGGGCCCCGGCGCACGCGGCATCACCGCCTTCCTCGTGCCCGGGGACGCCGACGGCCTCGAGGCGGCCGCGCCGGAACGCAAGATGGGACTCAACGGGTCCCCCACCGCCCAACTCCACCTCGACGGTGTGCGCGTGGCCGACGACCGGCGGCTCGGGGAGGAGGGGCGGGGCTTCCGGATAGCGCTCGACGCGCTGGACGCCGGACGCCTGGGCATCGCCGCCTGTGCGGTCGGCCTGGCGCGAGCGGCGTTGGACGAGGCCACCGCCTTCGTGACCGGACGGCGCCAGTTCGGCCGGCCGATCTCCGACTTCCAGGGAGTGCGGTTCGCGCTGGCCGACGCGGCCACCGCGGTCGAGGCGGGGCGGGCCCTGTACCTCGAGGCGGCACGTCGCCACGACGCGGGCGAGCCGGTCTCCCGCCACGCCGCGATGGCCAAGCTGTTCTGCTCCGACGCCGCCATGCGCGTCACCACCGACGCGGTGCAACTCATGGGCGGCTACGGCTACACCGCGGACTTCCCCGCCGAGCGGTACATGCGGGAGGCGAAGATGCTGCAGATCGTGGAGGGCACCAACCAGATCCAGCGGGTGGTCATCTCCCGCCATCTGGTCGGTCCACCGGAACGCGACTGAACAGCACCCTCCGGGGGCCCCGTGGGGCGTGCGGGGCCCCGCGACCGTTCCGAAGGACGTTCAGGCCGCGCGACGGAGGCCGGGCAGCCGGATCGGCCGGGCCCCGGGGCCGCCCCGATGGGAAAACGGCTGCAGACGCCAGTCCAACCCCTCGGGGAGCGCCGTCGGGAACACCTCCACGAGCCTCTCGTCGTCCTCCGCCGGGGCTTCGGTCTCCTCCGGTACCGGCCGGCCGGTGCCGCGACAGACGGTGAGGCCGAAGGGGTTCCACGGGGTCGGGCACAGCGCGTGCACCGGGAGCAGGCCGGGCCCGGGAGCCAGGACGATCCGCTGGCCGCACTCGGGACACGCCACCCGGAACTCCTCCTCCACCGCCGGCTCCTCCCCGGGCCCACCGGCTCCCGGGGGGTTCGTGGTGTCCACCAGGGTGAGCGGGGCGGGGCGCGCCGTCGGGTGGTCCTCCAGCTCCCCGCCCCCGCTCCCGTCGGTGACGGGGGCGCCGGAGGGG
>NZ_VKHT01000106.1 GCF_014141535.1 Streptomyces alkaliphilus
GGTGGGGTGGGCACGGCTGCTTTCTTCGGCACGGTCCTCAACGCTCCTTTCCCGGCCCCTCGGCCCTCGGCCCGCGACCCGTGGGCCCTGCCGGGCACCGCCCGGCCCCGGCCGTCGCCGGTCGGGCTCGTCGGGGTCCTCTCGTCTCATCGGCTGCCGTGTCCGTCCGGCCGCCCGGGCCGGATTCCGTTCGGGACCCCCCGGGGCCCGCTGCGGCCCCGACGTCCGGTCGCGGACACGCCGGTGCCGTGGCCCCGGGCGGAAACCACCCGGGGCCACGGCGGACGGACCGACGTCAGCAGGTGACGACGCTCAGGCTGCTGTCACCGCAGAGCAGCAGGCTGGCGGTGCTGGTGTCCCCGAACTCGGTGGTCTCGGGGGTGGCGTCCATCATCTGCAGGTCCAGGAGAGCCATGACGGTATCCCTTTCGTCGGTTGTCGCATCCGATATGCGATGTGGTGGATTTCTCCGGGGGTTCTCCGGGCACTACCGCTTTCCGAAGCCCCGGGAGTGCGCCGGTCACCGGACTCATCGTGAGACGAGCGGCGACGGTGCTGTTCGGTTGTGGTGCACCCCCGTCGTGCGGGGGCGTTCGTGGGGCCGGCCGTCGCCACGCGGGGCGAGGGGCGGCAGGAAGGGCAGCCCGATACCGCGATCGGGCTCCCGGGCGGCGGTCAGGGCCAGCAGACACCCGGCGGTGCCGGTCGCCAGGTCCATCGACAGCCGCATCATCTGGTCGCCGGGGAAGGCCGTTCCGCCGCCGAGGGCGACCGCGTACCAGGCCATCGCGTCGACCTGCTCCGACAGGTCCCGTTCCCGGTCCTTCGCCGGACCGTCGAGCGGGGTGCGGGCCAGGTGCAGGATCATCCCCGCCCGACCCCGGAACAGACCGGGCTGGACGTAGAAGCGGGAGCGCGCGGCGGGCAGGATCGCGGCCCGGGCCCGCGCCAGGTCCTCCTCGTGCGGGCGGTGCGCCAGGTAGGCGTCCAGCACCATGGCGATGCCCACGCTCCCCGCCCCGACGTACGGCATCAACCGGTTGCCCTCGTCGACCAGCAGGGTGCCCGAGCGGTCGGGGACACAGCGCGACAGATCCCGGCGCAGCGCCGCGCCCGCCGCGTCCAACCGGGCCGTCTCCCCGTCGCGTTCGTACCGCCGGATCAGGAACAGGGCCGCTCCCGACGCGCCGTGCAGCAACCCGGCGCGGGAGTCGG
Source organism: Streptomyces alkaliphilus (assembly GCF_014141535.1). Classification (GTDB taxonomy): domain Bacteria; phylum Actinomycetota; class Actinomycetes; order Streptomycetales; family Streptomycetaceae; genus Streptomyces; species Streptomyces alkaliphilus. The sequence goes on from NZ_VKHT01000106.1 coordinate 1,216, forward strand.
GGCCCACCGGCCCCACCAACGAGGGGTGGTCGGCGAACCGCTCGGCGATCGACTCCGCGCCCCGCCGGGCGGCCTCCCCGGCCCCCGCGTCGGCCAGGTGGTCCAGCGTCAGGCCGATCCCGGCCAGACCGCCGAACAGGTCCACCGGCAGGTGCTCCCAGCCCTTCGCGCGTCCCGGCAGACACAGCGCCTGGGTCAACTCCAGCGCCCGTTCCGCGTGTCCGAGCCGGTGCAGCGCCAGGGCGACACCCGCCAACCCGTCGTACAGGCCCGGCGGCGTCCTCGGATCCGGCTGCGCGACCCGGTCCAGCAACCAGCGCTCGCCCTCGGGGTACGGGTCCGCGCCCACCTCGGCCAGCGCGTACAGCACCCCGGCCGCGCCGTGTGCCAGACAGGTGCCCCCGCCCTCGGCGAACTGGGCGATGTCGCCGGGGAAGAGCCGGTCGGTGCGCCCGGGGTCGGCGGAGGACAGGATCGCCCGCACCATCGACTCCCGGTCGGGGGACCGGTCATCGGCCCCCGGCCCATCCGTCCGACGGGACCGGCGCCCCGGGTTCGCGGCGAGCACACTCCCGGCCCCGTTCCCGGGGTTGGTGTCCGCGGTGGGGGAGGAGCCGCTCTCGATCTCCGCCACCGCGGCGTCCAGGAATCCGGCGGGCAGGTCGGGGAACAGCCCCGACGCCAGCTCCGCCAGGTGGGCGGCCTTCCCCCGGTCCAGCCCCAGGAGGCTGGTCAGCGGCAGGAACATCGCCAGCCGCAGACACGCCAGCGCGTACCGGTCGACGGCCGGGCCGGAGCGGTCCGGCGGTGCCAGGAAACCGGGGTGGGCGACGAGTTGTCGCGTCTCGGCGCCCGGATAGGAGGCCGTCTCGAAGTCCAGCAGCGCCACCGAGGTCTCGTCCGGCGCGACCATGATGTTGAACATGTGCAGGTCGTTGAAGACCACGCCCCGCTCGTGCAGCGCGCCCACCGCCCGCTCCACCGCCGCGTGGATCCCCAGCGCCCACCGGGTGTAGGCGGCGATCGCGTCCCGGTCGGTGCGCGGCGTCAACAGGGGGTGTCGCTCGGCGAAGAACGAGTTCAGGGTGCGGCCCGGCAGGTGGTCCATCACCAGGAACCGGTGGTCCCCGAGGGTGAACCGGTCCCGCAGCCGGGGCACCGAGTCCACACCGTCGAGCCGCTCCAACACCGCCGCCTCGCGCTCCAGCCGGGCCACGGCGTCCACACCGTCGGCCGCCAGACCGGCGTGCGGACGGGCCTCCTTGAGCACCACGGCCTCGCCGCTGCGGGTGTCGGTGCCCGCGTAGACGCCGCCACCATTGGAGAAGTGCAGGGCCCGCTCGATCCGGTAGGGCAGGTCCCGCACCGTGGTGGCGTTGCGGGCGGCCAGCGCCGGCTCGAGGAAGTCGGGGAGCGTCACCCACGGGGGCAGGTGGAAGCCGGGCCTGCGCCGGTCGGGCACCAGCTCGCCCTCGGCGTTCTCCAGCGCCGGGACCAGGGCCCCGCTCTCGTCGCGGCACTGCCGGCGGGTGAACGCGCCGTACCGCACGTACAGCGGCCCCTCCCGCCACCGCAGGTCGCTCAGGATGTAGGGCCCGGTCTCGCCGGCGAGGATGCCGTCCAATTCCTCCAGCACCGTGTGGAGCCGCTCGGTGTCCTCCGGATAGAGGGTGGCGAATTTCCCGGCTCCCTCGCGCGGCGCGTACTTGGAATTCCGCAGGTAAACCTGGTGGGGGCTCGGGACGAATTTGAAGGACAGGCGGTTGGAGACGCAGTAGTCGTGGATCGCCTCGGCGATCCCGGCGGCGTTCCCGGGGCGGGCCGAGACGTGGATCTTCCAGCCCTGGGCGGGGAGCTCCACACCCTCCGGGTGCAGGTGGAGCCAGTCGCCGGCGCGACCGGTGGTCCAGCCGGCGGGCACCGGGCGACGGGCGGCGGGAAATTCACGACTCGTGCCGCCGGTGCCGTTTCCGTTTCCCTCGCGGGAACGGGCCGGGCCGCGTGCGGGCGTCTCGTAGAAATACGGGTCGGCGAGACAGAAAGCCTCGTACCGCTTGTCCATTCATCCCCCTTCGGATGACTGGCTATGAGATTTCCATATCGGCGGCTCATCGGAACAGTCGCTTCCGTCATGTCTCGGACATGCGGAACGCACCCTTTACCCGGTGCGCCGCGAACGGGCGCGCGTCACCGGCGAACCACCCCGCCCCACCCGCCCGGCGTACGCCCCGTATCACTCCGCCGGCTCCACGGCACCGGCGGACTGTCGGTGCCCCGCCCTACGGTGAATCCCATGGCGGAGACGAAGAAGTCAGGAACCCCCGGCACCACCCCGACCACCGAGCTGCACCCCGGCTTCAGCGAACCCGGCGCCGCGGCCACCCCCTGGCCGACCGCACTGGAGACGGTGCGGGCGGCCGAGATCTTCTGGCTCTCCACCGTCCGCGCCGACGGCCGTCCCCACGTCACCCCACTGCTGTCGGTGTGGGTGGACGACGCCCCGCACTTCACCACCGGCCCCGGCGAACGCAAGGCCCTCAACCTCGCGACCAACCCGCACTGCGTCCTCACCACCGGCACCAACGCCCTCGGCCACGGCCTGGACATCACCATCGAGGGACCGGCCGAGCGCGTCACCGACGACGAGGCCCTGCGCCGGATCGCCCACGCCTACCTGGCCAAGTACGGCTCCGACTGGGCCTTCACCGCCCGCGACGGGATGCTCCACCACGAGGAGGGCGGCGAGGCCCTGGCCTTCCGCATCGCCCCGACCACCGCCTTCGGCTTCGCCAAGGGCACCTACAGCCAGACCCGCTGGCGCTTCTGACCGGCGGACCCCGGCTTGGCCGTCCCGCCCGGACGCCGGATTTCAGCGACACACCGGGGTATCGTGCACAACCGGAGGTCCGCTGAGAAATCGGCTGCCGAGACCGCGACTCGACTGTGCCTGACCCGGACCTTCACAATGGCGTCCTCATCACCCCTTTGAGGGGTAACAACTACGCCTCCCCGATCTTGCCCGCCGCGCGGGAGAGGTCCTCATCACCCCTTTGGGGGGTATTGGCCATGCCGCTCCTCTCCGCCCTCAACGCAGCAGGTTGAGGGCGGAGAGGGTGGTGAAGATGAGGACCAGGCGGGAGAAGAGGCTCTGGTCCATGCGGTGGATCACCGCCTTGCCGATCAGCGCGCCGACCACCACGGCCGGGGCCAGCCACAGGTTCAGGATCAGCGAGTCCACGGTGATCAACCCCAGCCCGACACTGAACGGCAGCTTGAAGAGGTTGACCGCGAAGAAGAACCAGGCCCCCGTGCCGAGGAATCCCATCATCGCGAAGCCCGCCGACAGCAGGTAGAGCGCCATCACCGACCCGCCCGCGTTGGCGACCATGGTGGTGAACCCGGCCGCCAGTCCGAAGGCCGTGGTGCGGGCGATGTGCGGGGCGGGCGGCGACTCCCCGGGTGAGCGCCGCCGTTGCTGCCAGACGTGCACGCCCACGATCACCAGCAGGATCGCCCCGATGGTGCGTCGCATCACCGTGTCGTCCACCAGGGCCATGAACACCGTGCCGACGCCGACGCCCACCGCCACCGAGGGGAAGAGCCGCACCAGCACTCCCCAGTCGGCGTGCCTGCGGTAGGCGTGGATGGCGAAGAGGTCGCCGACCAGCAGCAGCGGCAGCAGCGCGCCGGTGGATTCGAGGGCGGGGAGGACGGCGGCGAAGATCGCCACGCTGATCGCCGCCACGCCGCCGATCGCGGTCTTGGCGAAGCCGACGAGCAACGCGGCGATCACCAGCGCCGTGAATCCCCACAGGGTGGGATCGGACATCGCCGGGACCCTATCCGATGGCCTTGCGGCCATCTCCGGCCGCCCGCCCCTCCACCCCACTGTCCCGCTCCCCGGAACCCGGGGCTCCCGGGGCCGGTGGGGTCTGTCGGGAAAAGCCGTTTCGGCTTACAGTCGGGGCCGGACATCCCACGGAAACCACCTGGTCCGAACCGGTGTCCGCCGCACATTCCCTCCGAACCGAACAGGATCGCGCATGACCTCCACCGGTGCCGTCGCCCGCAACTGGGCCGGGAACGTGACCTTCGGCGCCGCCCGGCTGCACCGCCCGGAAACGGTGGACGAACTGCGCCGTGTGGTGGCCGCCGGCCGCCGGGTCCGCGTGCTCGGCAGCGGGCACTCCTTCAACCTGATCGCCGACACCGACGGCGACCTCGTGCGGGTGGACGCCCTGCCCCGGGTCTTCGAGCTGGATGAGGCGGCTTCCACCGTGACCGTCTCCGCCGGGATGCTGTACGGCGAGGTGGCCGCCGCCCTCCATGCGCGCGGCCGGGCGCTGGGCAACATGGCCTCCCTGCCGCACATCTCCGTCTACGGCTCGGTGGCCACCGGCACCCACGGGTCCGGTGACCGGCAGCCCGGCCTGGCCGACGCGGTGACGGCGGTCCGCCTGATCGGCCCCGGCGGCGAGCCGGTGGAACTGAGCCGTGAGCGGGACCCCGAGCGGTTCGGCGGCGCGGTGGTCAACCTCGGCGCGCTCGGTGTGGTCACCGAGGTGACGCTGCGCACCGAGCCCGCGTTCGAGGTCGCGCAGTGGGTGCAGGAGGACGTGCCGCTGGACACCGTCGTCGAGCACTTCGACGAAGTCTTCGGTGTCGCCCGCAGCGTCAGCGTCTTCACCGACTGGGCCGGGACCACCGGCACGGCCGTGCTGAAGATGCGCACCGACGCACCCGACGGCGGCGCGCACCCCGGCGCCGACTGGATGGGTGGACGACCCGCCGACAAGCCCTGGCACCCCGTTCCCGGTATGCCGGCCGAGCACTGCACCGTGCAGAACGGCGTGCCCGGCCCCTGGCACGAGCGGCTGCCGCACTTCCGGGCCGAGTTCACCCCCAGCCGGGGCGACGAGTTGCAGTCCGAGATCTTCGTGCCGAGGAGTGAGGTGGTCGAGGCCATCGCCCGCCTGCGCGAGCTGGGCGAGCGAATGGCGCCGGTGCTGCTGATCTCGGAGATCCGCACCGTCGCCGCCGACGCTCAGTGGCTCAGCCCCACCGGCGGCCGGGACTCCGTCGCCTTCCACTTCACCTGGCGCAAGGACCCCGACGCCGTCGTGCCGGTCATCGCGGAGATGGAGCAGCGCCTCCTGCCGCTGGACGCCCGGGTCCACTGGGGCAAGGTGAGCGGCCTGACCCCGGCCGCGATCGGTGCCCGCTACGAGCGCCTGCCGGACTTCCGTCGCCTGGTCGCCGATCACGACCCCGACGGTGTCTTCCGCAACACCTACCTGGACGACCTCCTGGTCGAGGACTAGAAGAACTGGACACAGGGGTGGCGTGGGTGCCTCTCATTGATTCGCTAATTCTCACCTCAACTTGATGCACCCGACAGGTAGTGGAGGACCGTTGCGTGATTTGAGGGCGGAACTATAACCCCCTTTGATCCAAAGGTGATCAGAAGGTTCAAGTCGGCCCGATAGTATGCCTGGCATGAACTGCGAGGGCTCGATCTGCCAGGCGGGGGGTGGGGTGTTCAATATGTCGAAAAAGTGGTTCTTGGCGCTTGATGGCGATGATATCGGGCGTCGCCTCGAATTTTATATGGTCTCCGAAGATACTGCGGGCTTAGAAAGCTTCTCGAATGCTTTCGGTGAAGTCGTGGAAAGCCTGAAATTCGTTGTTTCCGAGTCGCCAAGTGTGGATGTCATACTTCAAGGGGGTGACAGCTTTCTACTGTCTGCACCTCTGGAAGATTTGACGCGAATAATATCGGGTGTAAAAGGGGTGGTGGCGGAGACGAGTTTCACCTTTTCGGGTGGATATGGCCCCTCGATGAAGGAAGCCTATTTGGCTTTAAAGATCGCCAAATCTTCGGGGAAGAATCGATTCAACCGATTCGAGGGCTTGGGGTGGGACAAGTGAGGACGGTCATCGTTTTTATCTACTCGACAAACTTCTGATGCGTGCGGATTGCAGACGGTGAGATGTGAAACCGAATATCAGGTCCGAAAGGAGAGGAATTTTTTCCATGCTTCCGTTGAAGCTTGAATGGGAAAAATTTTTGGATCCTTGGAGTCTCGTATCAAGGTTTTGTTTTCATTGGCGATGAGGGCCACTTCCACGCAGTTTCCGGTGTTGGCCGTGTAGGAGCTTTTTATCCAGGTGATCTCATCGATGATACGAGCCTGCGGGGTGGGAGTCTCAGGCACTGTGTTCCATCTCCTTCGCGATGTGCTCGATCAGGGTTGCGCTCGCCTCTTGGGGAAGAGCCGCGGAGGTCAAGTGGTTGAAGAGGCGATCCAGGCGCCTCACGGCGACGGGATCGTCCCGAAATATTGTCCGAGTCTCTGCCGACTCGATGAATGCGGCGTCAACGCCCGGCCCGACTCCCGTGGCAAAGAGCGTGAAGGCCCCGGTACTGGTGCCCTTCTCGCCCGCGTCGAACGGAATGACACGGAGGGAAACGTTCTCCACTTCTCGAAGGGACAGCAGGTGACACAATTGCCCCTTCATGGTGGCGGGACCTCCCACCTTCACGCGCAGGGACGCCTCCGTGATCACCAAATCCATTTGAAGAGGTGGGCTTTCCCGTAGTCGTTCCTGCCTCCGCATCCGAACCTCTACCAGGGTGTCAACCTGCTGCGGACCCACGGCGTCGATGCCGTACGTCGTTACCGCTCTGGCGTAGGCCTCGGTCTGCACCAGTCCGGGGATGAGCAGGGGTTGATGTTCCCGGCAGTGGGACGCCTCGGCCTCATAGGTCAGGAACTCGGCGTAGTTCGCGCTGATCACATCGTTGTAGGCGTGCCACCACGGAGGAGTTCGCTGGATGCTCCTCAGCATCAGTTCCCGCAACTCCGCCCGGCGGTCGGAATCGACGTCGTACAGGTTCATGAGCGATTCGAAGTCCCGCTTGGTGCAGGCACGCTTGCCGAGCTCCAGGCGGCTGACCTTCGAGATGTGACACCCCAGATGGGCTCCGACCTCCTCGGCTGTCCATCCGTGACGGTCTCGAAGCACCCGTAGCTCGGTACCGAGCTTTCGACGGGCCGCCAACGGCCCTGTGTTGGCGACAACTGTCATCGACTCTCCCTGAAGGTACGCGCCGTTGAGGGTACCGCGCCGAGGTCACATGGTTGCCCAGTGTGATTGTCTGAGGAAGCGAGTGATTGGCAAGTTGCCTGGCGCTCGCTTGACGACTCCCGGGGACGTAGTCCACCATGCCGCTATCACTTTCAGTGCTTCCCCTGCTACCAAAAGTCATATCTGGGGGGTGCTCCGTTCGATGGGAGGGCCCATGTCGGTCGCTCTTCGCCCCACCCGCACGTCGCCGACCTTCGTGTGGGAGATAACGGCCCGGGCCGCCGAGGTGGGGGAGTGGCGGGAGCGGGTGGCCGTGGTGGTGCGCGGGCTGGGCGGTGATGCCGAGGCGGTGTCCGTCGCCCGCCTCGGCACCTCGGAGCTGCTGACCAACGTGATCCGCCATGTCGGGGATCCGTGGTGCCGCCTGGAGGT
>NZ_VKHT01001060.1 GCF_014141535.1 Streptomyces alkaliphilus
CCGCTTCGCGCCGCCCCTTCCGCCCGCCGGCCCCGCCCGTTGGGAGAGCAGGGTCATCACCACGCCGAAGACCAGCGCGCCCACCGCCACGCCCCATCCCGCCCACAGCAGGAACGAGGTGTCGTAACCCTCGTAGTTCTCGGAGAACTCGTCGGCCAGGCTGTCGATCATCATCCAGCCGAGCACCAGCGGGGTGACGACCGCCAGGAAGAACCGCCACCAGCGGCCCAGCCGGATCGCCGAGGTGGCGTCGGCGTCCGCCTGGAGGGTGGGGAGCTTGCGCAGCACCCAGGAGACGGTGATCACGATCACCAGGGCGGCCAGCGCGATGCCGTACTGGTTGATGAAGTGGTCGGCCGCGTCCAGCACGTACAGGCCGCCGTCGGTGGGGAACAGCAGCAGGGACACCACGGCGGTCAGGCCGCCGACCGACAGCACGGCGGGGACCCGGGCCATGCCGGTGCGGTCCTGCACGGCCGAGACCACCACCTGCACGATGCTGATCAGGGAGGAGAGGCCGGCGACCACCAGCGAACCGAAGAAGAGCACGCCGAAGAAGGCGCCCAGCGGCATCTCCGAGATGATCTGCGGGAACGCCACGAAGGCCAGACCCAGTCCGGAACTGGCCACCTCGTCCACCCCCACGCTGGCGGCGGTGGCCATGAAGCCCAGGGTGGCGAAGACGCCGATGCCGGCGAAGATCTCGAACGAGCTGTTGGCGAAGCCGGCGACCAGACCGGATCCGGTCAGGTCGGCACGCCGCCGCAGGTAGGAGGCGTAGGTGATCATGATGCCGAAGCCGATGGACAGGGAGAAGAAGATCTGCCCGTAGGCGGCCACCCAGACCGTGCCGGAGGTCAGGGCGTCCCAGTCGGGGGAGAAGAAGGCGTCCAGGCCCAGCTCCGCACCGTCCAGGGTGACCGCGCGGACCACCAGGACCAGGAAGAAGACCACCAGCAGCGGGATGAAGATCTTGTTGGCCCGTTCGATGCCCCGCCGCACCCCCAGCGCCAGGATCGCCAGGACCACCACCCAGACCGCGACCAGCGGCCAGAACACCCCGGGCACGAAGACCGAGAAGCCGCCCGGCGCGTCGGCGGTGCGCAGGAAGTCACCGAACAGGAAGCCGTCGGGATCGTCGCCCCAGCTCTGCCCGACCGAGAAGCCCACATAGCGCACGGCCCAGGCGAGGATCACCGCGTAGTAGGTGGCGATGACGAAACAGATGGCCACCTGCCACCAGCCGATCGCCTCGGCGGGGCGGGCCAGTTGACGGAAGGCGCCCGGTGGCGCGGCCCGGTACCGGCGACCGATCGTGTACTCCAGGATCAGCAGCGGGATGCCCGCCGTGATCAGGGCGATGAGGTAGGGCAGCAGGAAGGCGCCGCCGCCGTTCTCGTAGCTGACGGCCGGGAAGCGCCAGATGTTGCCCAGCCCGATGGCGGAGCCGATCGCGGCCAGGAGGAAGCCGGCCCGGGTGCCCCACTGCTCACGGGGCATGCCCGGGACCGCGCCGGAGGGTCCCCCGGTGGGGGGTGGGGACGACTGCTGAGCCATCGCGAACTGCCCTTCGTGCTCCCCGGGTACGCCGGTCGGGGTCGGGTCGGTCGGGATCGGTCGGTGTCGGGATCGGTCGGGATCGGGGCGATCAA
>NZ_VKHT01001061.1 GCF_014141535.1 Streptomyces alkaliphilus
CCCCGGTCCGGCCGGGACCTCCCGGCGCCGTTCCGGAACGACCGGACCGTCTTCTTCGATACCCGCTTGACCTGCGTCGCAAAGCCCACGACTCTCCCGAACACGTCACCGGTCCGATGGATGCTCCGCACACCCACCGGCCCCGAACGAACGTCTCCCCCTCCCCCGACACGGGTCGACACCGGCCATGACAGGCCGTCACCACCCGCTTCCCGGTCGGTGGCAGGGGCGCCGTCGGCCTCCGGGAGGGTGCGATGACGTAGTCGAAAACCGGTCGCTTTGTCGACACACCATTCCCCCATCGGTACCGGTCGACCCGCGCATCACGGCCACCACGGCGGTCACGCCGTCGTAGCCGCCCACCGGTGGGAGCCCCCACCGGTGGGCGGGGCGCTCAGACCAGGAGGCCGTGGGCGGGATAGATGGCCCGTCGGGTCGCCATCACCGCCCGGTCCACCGGATCCGCCGGATCGTAGCCCTCTTCCCAGGGGCGCCAGGACGGCGTTCGCCCGTCCGTCATCCGGTGTGGGCCGGCACCCATCGTCCGCGCGTACACCAGGCTCCGCCAGCTCTCGGGAACGGAAGCCGTCGGCTCGATGGGCGCGTGCGCGGCGATCGCGGTCAGATGCGTCCAACTGCGCGGGACGACGTCCACGACCGCGTAACCACCGCCGCCCAGCGCCAGCCAACGACCCTCGGTGTACTCGTGCGCCCATTCGTGACACGACTCCATCGCAGAGCGCTGCGCGTCCAGGGTGAGCGCCAGATGGGCCAGCGGGTCCTCGATGTGGGTGTCGGCTCCGTGCTGGGTCACCAGGACCTCGGGCCGGAAGGAGGCCAGCAGTTCCGGCACCACTCCGTGCAGGGCCCGCAGCCAGTCGGGATCGGTGATGCCGGGCGGCAGCGCGAGGTTGACCGCGGTACCGGCCGCGTTGCCCTCGCCGTTCTCCTCCGCCCACCCCGTCCCCGGGAAGAGGGACCGGGGGTCCTGGTGCAGGGAGACCGTCAGGACGCGGGGATCCTCCCAGAAAGCCGCCTGGACGCCGTCACCGTGGTGCACGTCGAGGTCCACGTAGGCCACTCGGCGGGCACCGCGCTCCAGGAGGCGGGCGATGGCGAGCGCGGCGTCGTTGTAGACGCAGAAGCCCGCGGCGGCGCCGGGCATGGCGTGGTGCAGGCCACCGGTGAAGTTGACGGCGTGGGTGTCGGGCCGGGACCACACCCGGTCGGCCGCGGCCACGGAGAGGCCGGCGATCAGGGAGGACGCCTCGTGCATTCCGGCGAAGGCGGGGGTGTCCTCGGTGCCGAGACCGTAGGCGGGGTCCGCCCTCGTTGGGTCGGCGGAGGCGGCGCGCACGGCCGCGACGTAGTCGGGGCGGTGGACCAACCGCAGGGTCGAGTCACCCGCCGCGGGCGCGCGCTCGACGGTGAGCCGACGGTCGAGGCCGAAATCCTCGACCAGACGCATGGTCAACTCCAGACGGATCGGGTCCATCGGGTGCCCGGGGCCGAAGTCGTATCGGGTCACGCCCTCGTCCCACATCAACCATGCTTCACCGCTCATGCGGGCCACCGTACCCAAGGGGCGGGGGGAAACGGGCACCCGGTGCCCCGACGGCGCCGGTGAGTCCTGCCGGGCCCCGGGGGCCGGC
>NZ_VKHT01001062.1 GCF_014141535.1 Streptomyces alkaliphilus
ACCGTCTCCGCCACGGCGGGGAACTCCTCCACCCGGTCGCACCAGCGGCGCAGGAGCACCCGGTCGTGGCCCACGGCCAGCAGGGCCGCCCCGCTCTCCGCCCGGTAGCGCTCCACCACTCCCACCAGGGATGCGGTGGTGGAGGCGTCGAGCATGGCGGTCATCTCGTCGCAGACCAGCAGCCGGGGGCGGGGGGCCAGGGCCCGTGCCAGACAGGCCCGCTGCAACTGACCGTCGCTGACCTCGTGGGGCCGGCGGGAGAGCAGGTCCCCGCCCAGGCCGACCAGGGCCGAGAGTTCGGCGACGCGCTCACCGGTCTCCCGCCGGGGACGTCGGGCGGCCCGCAACGGCTCGGCGATCACCCCGTGCAGCGTCAGACGGGGGTCGGAGGCCAACCGGGGTTGTTGGAAGACCACGCCGACAAGGGTCCGGCGTTCGCGCGGCGCCCGGTGCCGGAAGGCCGTGACCCGCTCCCCGGCCAACCACACCTCCCCCTCCTCGGGACGGTGCAACAGGGCCGCCACCCGCGCCAGGGTGGATTTCCCGCAGCCGCTGGGCCCCTGGAGACCGACGGACTCGCCATCGGCGACGCGCAGCGAGGCGCCCCGCACGACCGGCGTGCCCCGGAGGTAGCCGGCGGTGACACCACGGAGTTCAAGCACGGGATTCCTCCCGGGGGGCTCGGTCCCGGGTGTGGTGGCAGGCCACGCCGTCGAGGAGTTCGGGGCGCTCCGCGCACCGATCGTCGGCCCGGGAACAACGGGGGGCGAAGGCGCAACCCCCGGGAAGCGCGTCCAGTTCGGGAGGCATACCGGGGATGGGGGTGAAGTCGCGTTCCGGCAGCGCGGCCAACAGGCCGCGTGCGTAGGGGTGGCTCGGTCCGGGGTCGTCGAAGAAACCGGCGGCCGGAGCGGCCTCGACGATCCGACCGGCGTACATCACGGCGACCCGATCGGCGATCCGCTCGGCGGCGGCCAGGTCATGCGTGATCACCAGCAGCCCCCGCCCCTCGTGGGTGTGCCGGCGCAGTTCGTCCACCGTGCGGTCCACCAGGTCGCGGTCGAGTCCGGTGGTGGGTTCGTCCGCCAGCAGCACCGGGGCGTCGCCGACCAGGGCCAGCGCGGTGGCGGCCCGTTGGGCGAGCCCCCCGGAGAGCTCGTGGGGCCAGCGGTCGAGGTGGTCCGTGGGGAAGGCGGCGCGGGCGGCGACCGCCTCCGCCCCCCGACGGGCCTCCGCGCCCCGCAGACCGGTGATCTCCCGGACGGTCTCCTCCAGTTGGGAACGCACCGTGCGCACGGGGGTCAGATGGGCGGCAGGGCTCTGCGGGATGAGACCCAGGCGTCGACCCCGCACCCGGCGGGCGAGGACGCGCTCGTCGGCGGAGACCAGGTCGATGCCGTCCAGGAAGGCGGTGCCGCGGACCTCGGCGTTGCCGGGCAGCAGCCCCAGCAGCGCCGAGGCCAGCACGGACTTCCCGCAGCCGCTCTCGCCGACCAGGGCCAGGCACTCGCCGGCACCCAGGTCCAGGGAGACCCCGCCGACGGCGGCCACCCGACGGCCGCCGCGCATCAGGAAATCCACCGACAGGTCCCGAACCGAGAGCAGCGGGGCGGTCCCCGGAGGGGTGGCGGAGGGATCCGGCTGTCTCTTA
>NZ_VKHT01001063.1 GCF_014141535.1 Streptomyces alkaliphilus
GCCCCGGCCGCCCCCTCCCGGGGGAACGACGGGGACACGCCCGTCGCGGCGAACCCCGCGTCCGCGGCGAAGGGAGCGCCCGCGGGGGCACCGCCCGCGGTCCTGGACCGGTTCTTCCACATCTCCGCCCGCGGTTCGACCCTCGGCCGGGAGATCCGCGGTGGCTTCGCCACCTTCTTCACGATGGCCTACATCCTCGTGCTGAACCCGATCATCCTGGGCGGCGCGCAGGACATCAACGGCAACCAGCTCGACTTCGGACAGCTGGTGACCGCCACGGCACTGGTGGCGGCGGTGATGACGATCCTCATGGGTGTCACCGCCAACCTCCCCCTGGCGCTGGCAGCCGGTCTGGGGCTCAACGCGATGGTCGCCTACGGGCTCGCGCCGCTGATGACCTGGCCGGAGGCGATGGGCCTGGTGGTGCTGGAGGGCATCCTCATCTGCGTCCTGGCCGCCACCGGGCTTCGGGAGGCGATCATGCACGCCATCCCGTTGCCGCTCAAGCAGGCGATCGGCGTGGGCATCGGTATGTTCATCGCCTTCATCGGTCTGGTCAACGCCGGCTTCGTCAGCCCGGGCGACGGCACCCCGGTGGAGCTGGGCTCCGGCGGATCGCTGAGCGGCTGGCCGGTTCTGGTCTTCTGCCTCGGCCTGCTGCTGACCTTCGTGTTGCTGGCCCGGGGCGCCAAGGGCGCCATCCTCATCAGCATCGTCGCGATGACCGTGTTGGCGCTGGTCATCGAGCTGGCGGCCGACGGCATCGAGTGGGGGTTGACCACGCCCGAGGTTCCCGAGAGCCTCGTGGCCGCCCCGGACTTCGGCCTGGTGGGGGCGTTCTCGCTGTTCGGTGCCTTCGGCACGGTGGGTTTGATCACCGTGGTGCTGTTGGTCTTCACCCTCTTCCTGACCGACTTCTTCGACACCATGGGCACCGCCGTGGCGGTCACCTCCGAGGCCGGTCTGCTGGACGAGCGCGGCCGGGTGCCGCGTCTGGGGCGCCTGCTGTTCGTGGACGGCGTCGCCACCGTCGCCGGCGGCGCGGCGTCGGTCTCCTCCAACACCTCCTACATCGAGTCGGCGGCCGGGGTGGGCGAGGGGGCCAGGACCGGCCTGGCCAACCTGGTGACCGGTGGTCTCTTCGCCCTGGCGCTGTTCTTCGCCCCGCTGGCGGCGATGGTGCCCTCGCAGGCGGCGGCCCCGGCCCTGGTGGCGGTCGGCTTCCTGATGATGACGCAGGTCGGTCGCATCGACTGGGCGCGGTACGACATCGCCATCCCGGCGTTCGTGACGATCATCGTGATGCCCTTCACCTTCTCGATCACCAACGGCCTGGGCGCGGGGTTCGTGACCTTCGTGCTGCTGCGCGCGGTCTCCGGCCGGGCCCGCTCGGTGCACTGGCTGCTGTGGGCGGTGGCCGCGGCCTTCGTGGTGTACTTCGCCATCGACCCGGTGGAGCAACTGCTGGGTCTGCGCTGAGCCCTCGGCCCTACGACGACGGCGCCCCGGTACCGACCTCTCCCGGGGGTCATGTTCGACGGCCGCCCGGACCCGTGGGCGGCCGGGGCGGACGAGAGACTCACACCACCCGTTCCGCACCCTCCGCCGGGGGAGCGCCGGGAGGGCCGCGGACTCCGGACCGGGCC
>NZ_VKHT01001064.1 GCF_014141535.1 Streptomyces alkaliphilus
GTCACCGGGGTGGGGGGTGGCGTCACCGGGTAGGGGGCACAGGCCCGCCGCCCGGGCGTTGTCGAAGGCGTCGTCGACGGCGACCACGTCCCGGCCCCGGGCGTGGAGCAGGGCGGCGACGACCCCGGCTCGGTAGCCGCCGGCGCAGTGCACCCAGACCCGGCCGGCGGGGATCTCGTCGATCCGGGCGGGGATCTCGTGGATGGGGATGTGGACGGAGCCGGGGATGTGCGCCTCGCGGCGTTCCTGGTTCCGCCGCACGTCCAGCACGACCATCCCGCCCGGCTCGCCGGTGTCGCCGGTGTCGCCGGTGTCGCCGGTGTCGTCCCGACGATCGAGGGTCCGCGCGAGGTCCTCGAACGTCGCCCGGGCGTAGGAGGCGAGCGGTTCGCCGCCGGCCCAATCCCCCGGTGTCCCGGTGGCCATGGCGGCGGGGCGTTCGATGCCGATGCGGACCATCTCGCGCTGGGCCTCGGCGACATCCTCGGCGGTGGCGCCGAGCAGGACGACGGGGGTCCCCCACGGGATGAGCCAACCCAGGTAGGTGATGAAGGGACCGTCGAGGCCGAAGTTGAGGCTCCCGGTGAGGTGCCCGGCGGCGAAGGCCGTGCGATCACGCAGGTCCACGACCCATTCCCCGGCCTCGATGCGCCGTCGCAGTTCGGCGGGGTCGGCGACGGACGGCGGGGAGAGGTCCGGCGCCCCCGGGCCGGCGGCGTTGGCCGGCCCCATGTGCGCGTAGTACGCGGGGTAGGCGTCCAGGCCCGCGAGCAGTCGCTCGACGTAGGTCTCCTCGTCGGCGGTCAGCGCGATGTTGTCCTTCTTCTCGCCGCCGATGGTGCCGGTCTCGCCGGTGGCCTGCGTGGCGGAGCAGAAGGACCCGAAGCCGTGGGTGGGGTAGACGGCGGTGTCGTCGGGCAGTTCGTTCGCCAGTCGACGGGCCGAGTGCCACTGGGCGCGCACCAGGGTGTCGGTGTGGGCCGGGCCGAGCAGATCGGGACGACCGGTGGTGCCGTACAGCAGGGAGCCGCCGGTGAAGACCGCCACCTGCTCGCCGTCCGCCTCCAGCGCGTAGGACAGGTGGGTGTGGGTGTGGCCGGGGGTGTGGATCGCCCGGATCCGCATGGCGCCGACCTCGACGATCTCGCCGTCGCGGATGGGGGTGCGCTCGAAGGAGACCTCGTCGTCGGCGTTGACCAGGTAACGGGCGCCGACCTCGCGGGCGAGGGCGGGACCGCCGGTGACGTAGTCGTTGTGGATGTGCGTCTCGAAGACGTGGGTGATGCGCACCCCGGCGGCGGCGGCGAGCTCGGTGACCCGGTCGTGGTCGCGCTGCGGGTCGACCACCAGTGCCGTGGTGCCGTCGTGGGCGAGGTGGGTGCGGTCGCCGAGGCCCGGGGTCTCGACGGGAAGAACGGTGATCATTGGGCTCTCCTCGGTGGAGGCGGGATGTGGGGTCCGGGAGGCCGGACGTGATCGGCGGTCCCTGTCCGTCCCCGTCGGCGTGGGGGCGGCGGGTCGTCGCCGGTCGTTGCCCGAATCCATCGGAACCTCCTGTCGTCCGCGTGACGTTTATACCCCTGGGGGTATGCACGGTTCAACCGTAGCACCTTCTCGCTTATGCCCCCGGGGGTATCTGT
>NZ_VKHT01001065.1 GCF_014141535.1 Streptomyces alkaliphilus
GGGTACCGGGGAAGGCCGTCCCACCGGTGGTTTTCCCGTGAGCGGGGGCACCGGCGCCCCGGGTCCCCGTGCTCATCGTCGAGGGGTCCGCCGACGGGACGTGACCCCGCGGGGAGGAGTGGGTACGGGAACGTGTCCGGCCGGTCGCGGGCCGGGGCCGCGGGGTCCGGGCGCCCCTTGGGCGCGCGGGCGCTCCCGACCGGCGCGCGGGAGGCGCGCACGGCGCGCGAGGGGTGGCGTTCACCGGAATGTGACGAGGATTTTCGCCCTCCGTATGGCGTAGTGCGCGGACAGTGATATTTACTGTCGCCATTCGGTGCCCCCGGGGACGACGGGTCTTCTCGCGTCCCGGCGCGGGCGCCGGGGCATGTCACCGAGAAGGACTCCCCGGGGAGGGCCGAGTTGGCCGCTTCACGCACCGAGACAGGATGTTCCGCGCGCCTCGTCGCCGGCGACGCGCGCACCGGACGGCAGGAGCCGGCGCCGGCGGACGAGCCGCGCGTCCTGGCCCTGCGCCTCGCCGTGGCCGGCGTGCGGGTCGCCCTCGCCGGGTATCGGGCACCGCTGACCGACCGAGGTGTGGCGGAACGCGAATTGGAACGGCTGGAGGCCGTCGCCCGCTCGCCGCGCCCCCATCCCGAGGAACTGGGACGCGGGTTGCTGATGGTGGTCGGCGCCGTGGGTTCGGTACGGGTGCTGGCCACGCCGGTGGCGGAGTTGCGGGCCGCGGTGGAGCTGTTCGCCCCCCGGCGCGGCGCCCTGCCGGCCACCCGTCGGCCCACCGTCTGAGGCCCGCCGGGGTCTCCCCGCCCCGATGTCGTTCGGCCCCGGGCGGGGAGCCCCGTACCGGGTTAGGTTGACCGGGTGCGTCTGAGACTCGAATTCACGACCGAGCCGTTCGACCTGGAGGAGCCCCCGGAACACGCCCGGATGGCCCGGGCGCTGGTGGAATCCGCTCCCCTGGAGCGGGTGGATGTCGGGCCCTTCGGCAACACGGTGGAAGGAGGCGCCGGGGTCGTGCTGGAAGTGGTCGATCGCCTCCTGCGCGCGGCCCCGGAGGTCGGGGCCCGTCGGATCTCCCTCCAGGTCACCGTGCTGGACGGGGTGGCCGGCGGCGAGGGGGAGAATCGGTGAGCGACGCCCCGAACGCCGCCGGTGGCGCCGGGGAGGACGCCTTCCTCGAGGCCGTGCGCCCGCTGGTGGACGCCATCGGGGGCGATTCGGTGCCGGTCGCCGAGGCCGGTGGTGACGATGTGGTGCTGGAATGGGCCGGTCGACCGGTCGTGGCCGTTCGCCTGCCGCACCTGTCGGAGTCCCTGGAGCACATCCTCAACGACCTGCGCCGTCGACACGGTCGTCCCCTGGACGAACTGGATCGCCGAGCCAAGCAGGCGGTGGTCCGCACGCTCGAGGCACGGGGGGCGTTCACGCTCCGACACGGGGTGGAGACGGTGGCCGCCGCGCTGGGGGTCAGCCGCTTCACCGTCTACAACTACCTCAATCGCGAGAACGCGCGGGAGGCCGGAGAGCGGACGGAGCGGACGGACGGAACACGGGGGGAAGAATAGGGCCGGCGGCCCGGGGAGGGTGTTCCGGCGGCCCGGGGAGGGTGTTCCGGCGGCCCGGGGAGGGTGTTCCGG
>NZ_VKHT01001066.1 GCF_014141535.1 Streptomyces alkaliphilus
GGGCGGGGCCGTGTCCGGGAACCGGGCGATGGGTTCAGCGGCCGGGCGCGGCCCCGGCCGGCTCGGCTCCGTCCGAGGTCCCCGCGGACGTGCCGGGCGACGACCCGGTGATCTCCGGGTCCTCACCGGTGCGGGCGTCGGGCGCCCCGACGGCGGTATCGCTCGCCGGCCGGGCACCGCCGCGCCGGCGCAGGACCGCCCCGACCACGGCGTCGATCACCAGGAAGGCCACCAGGGGAACCCCGATCAACGGCACGTACCACCCCAGGGCCGCCAGGACGAGCCCCGCCACGATCAACTGCCACGGCCGGGCACACCGCCAGGCCCCGCGCGGGATCGGACGGCCGAAGGCCGAGGCCCGACCGCGCAGCCACCACATGCGGTAACCCCACACGATGAGCATGACCAGTGCGCCGGCCAGCGCCATCAGGGCGATCTGGTTGGCGAGCCCGAAGAGGAAACCGCTGTGGATGTCGATGCCCCAACGGGTCAGCTTGGCCAGAGGTGGCTGGTCGGCGAAGTCGAGGCGGTCGGTCAGGTCACCGGTGTGCGGGTGGACCGCCACGGCGTCCAGCCGGATCGGCCACTGACGGTCCATCTCCTTGACCACCCAGGTGGACTCCGGGTCGGCGGGCGGGACGATCTCCAGCGGTCCGTCGAGGCCGGCGGCGCCGGCCGCGGCGAGCGCCCCGTCGGGGCCGATACCGGGCGGGGCCGGCCAGCCGGAGCCGCCGACGGCTGCGGGCGCGCCGTGGTCCCCGTGGCCGTGGTCGCCGTGGTCCCCGTGGTCGCCGTGGTCCCCCTCGGCCCCCGGGTTGGGCAGGGCCGCCGAGACGCTCTGGGTGGTCTGGTTCAACGCCGTGCGCAGGTCCGAGATGTGTCCACCCGCGTACGTGGACCAGGTCAGGCCGGTCACGGCGAGGATCAGCAGCCCCAGCGAGGCCCACACGCCCACCGCGCCGTGCAGCGAGAGGGTGCGGCGTCGGCCGTGCGCCCGGCGCTCGGGCACGAGCACCCCGCGCGCGCCGGGGCGGCGTCCGCCCTTGCGGGCGATCCACATGATCAGTCCGCCGACCGTCAGGACGATCAGCCAGCTCGCGGCCAACTCGGTGTAGTGACGGCCCGGATCACCGAGGTGGAGATTGCCGTGGAGGCCGGATACCCAGGTGCGCAGCGGCAGCGCGCCACTGGTCCCGTACTGCTCCAGCGCACCGCGCACCTCGGCGGTGTGGGGGTCCACGAAGACCGCCAGGGTGCGGCCCTCCGTGAGACCGGGGGTACCGGTGAGCAGCACCCGGGTGGTGTCCCCCGGGTTCTCGCCGACCCGGACGGCGGATACGGTCCCCTCCGGGTGGGCGGCGAGCGCGGCGTCGACCTGCTCCTCCAGCGACACCCGCGTGTCGGCGGGGGTCGTCCGGAGTTCCTCGGCGTACACCAGGCGCTCGGCCGGGAGGGAACCGGCGTAGAGCAGACCGGTGACCGCGGCGACCAGCAGGAAGGGCGCCACCAGCAGACCGGCGTAGAAGTGCATCCGCAGCAGCAGGGGGCGGAGGTCCGAGCGGCCCGCACGGTCGGTTCGACCCGCGGGGGCGGAGGCCCCGGAGGACGTCGGTGGGGGATCCCCGGCGGAACGGGCG
>NZ_VKHT01001067.1 GCF_014141535.1 Streptomyces alkaliphilus
CACCCGCACCGTCCGTGCCGTTCGTCTCCCCCGCCCCGTCCTGACCGGGCTGGGCTGTGGTGTCCTCGCCGGCGCGGCGATGATCGTCACCGGTTGGCTGAGCCGTCTGGCCGGCGGGGTGCCGGTCCTGCACGGCGCCGTCTTCCTGCTGGCCTGTCTGACGGTGGCCGTGATGGTGCGACCGGCCGATCTGATCTGCGCGCCGGTGGCCGTGCCGATCGCCTTCGGTCTGGGAGCCGTCGCGGCCGAGGGGTTCGACGATCTGGTGACCGCCCTGGCGCTCGGCGCGCCCTGGCTGTTCGGGGGGACGCTGCTGGCGGGGGCGATCGTCCTGGCGCGGGGCGCCGGTCGGGCGCTGCGCCGGCGCCGGGCGGCGGCCCGACGCTGACGGCGACGGCCCGGTACCGGGTGCTCACCGGCGGCGCCGAACCGGGGAGGGCATCCCCCGTGTCGCACCCGACACCGGCCGGCCCGCGCCGGGCGGGGGACGCTTGACATCCGGCGGGAAGCGGCCGGGAGGACACCGGAACGGCTCGGGGGCCCGGACGCGGCCCCGCGCCCGTCGGTGTCGCGGACCGCTCCCGGGGCCCCGGTCGCGTCAGGCCTCCAGCCTGGCCTTCGCCTCGGCCCGCAGGTCGCGGCGCAGTTCCTTGGGCAGCGAGAAGCGGATGTGCTCGCTGACCGGCTGGACGACCTCCACGTCGTCGAAACCGCGCTCGGCCAGCCACTCCATGACGCCCTCGACCAGCACCTCGGGCACCGAGGCACCGGAGGACAGACCCACGGTCCCCACGCCCTCGAGCCAGCTCTCGTCGATCTCGGAGGCGTTGTCCACCAGGTGCGCGGCACCGGCGCCGGCGCCGAGGGCGACCTCGACCATCCGGGCGGAGTTGGAGGAGTTCTTCGACCCGACGACCAGCACCAGATCGGAGCGGTCGGCGATCTCCTTGATGGCGGTCTGGCGGTTCTGGGTGGCGTAGCAGATGTCGTCGCTGGGCGGGCTGATCAGTTGCGGGAAGCGGTTCTTCAGCGCGTCGACGGTCTCCATGGTCTCGTCGACCGAGAGGGTGGTCTGGGAGAGCCAGACGACCTTCTCCGGGTCGCGGACCTCGACGTTCCCCACGTCCTTCGGACCGTCCACGAGCTGGATGTGGTCGGGGGCCTCACCGGTGGTGCCGATGACCTCCTCGTGGCCCTCGTGGCCGATGAGGAGGATGTCGTAGTCCTCGCGGGCGAAGCGCACGGCCTCCTTGTGCACCTTGGTGACCAGGGGGCAGGTGGCGTCGACGGTGGCGAGTTTGCCGCGCTCGGCCTCACGGTGGACCTCGGGCGCGACGCCGTGGGCGGAGAAGATGACGATCTCGCCCTCGGGGACCTCGGAGGTCTCCTCGACGAAGATCGCGCCCTTCTTCTCCAGGGTGCGGACGACGTACTTGTTGTGCACGATCTCGTGCCGGACGTAGATCGGGGCGCCGTACTGCTCCAGCGCCTGCTCCACGGCGACGACGGCACGGTCCACCCCCGCGCAGTAGCCACGGGGGGCGGCGAGCAGGACACGGCGGCCGGCGGCGCGGGAATCACTCATGCCGTCCATCGTACGAGTCCACCGGTGAGGGGAACGGCGCGGTACCCGGG
>NZ_VKHT01001068.1 GCF_014141535.1 Streptomyces alkaliphilus
ACCCCGGAGACCCCGGCGGTCGCGGAGACCTCGGCACCCCCGACCGACCCGTCCGACGCGCCCGTGAACCCCGCCGAGGGGGACGCCGGGACGGAGGAGAGCCCCGCGCCGCGCAAGAACGGCCTCTCCCGCGCCGTCTCCGACGAGCTGGCCGCCAACATGCGCTCCGGCTGGGCGGACACCGAGCAGCGCGACCTGGAGCCGATCGCCCAGGCCGGGCACACCGCCCGCCGCCGAACCGAGCTGTCCGCCCGCTTCCCCGGCGAGCGCCTGGTGATCCCGGCCGGCGTGCTGAAGACGCGGTCGAACGACACCGACTACCCCTTCCGGGCCGCCGTCGAGTACGCCTATCTCACCGGTGACCAGACCGAGGCGGGCGTGCTGGTGCTGGAGCCCACCGACACCGGCCACGAGGCCACCCTGTACCGGCTGCCGCGCTCGGACCGGGACAACGGCGAGTTCTGGCTCGGCGGCCACGGGGAGCTGTGGGTCGGCCGACGGCACAGCCTCACCGAGGCCGAGCGGCTGTACGGCATCCCGTGCGCCGACGTGCGCGAGCTGCCGGAGAAGCTGCGCGAGGCGACCGGCCCGGTGCGGGTGGTGCGCGGCCACGACAGCGGCGTCGAGCAGGCGCTGCACGACAAGGTGACCGCCGAGCGGGACGCCGAGCTGACCACCTTCCTGTCCGAGATGCGGCTGGTGAAGGACGAGTTCGAGATCGCGCAGCTGACCTACGCCTGCGAGTCCACCGCGCGCGGCTTCGAGGACGTCGTGCGGGTGCTGGACCGGGCGGTGGCCACCTCCGAGCGGTACATCGAGGGCACGTTCTTCCTGCGTGCCCGGGTGGAGGGCAACGACGTCGGCTACGGCTCGATATGCGCCGCCGGCCCGCACGCCACCACCCTGCACTGGGTGCGCAACGACGGCCCCGTGCGCGAGGGCGAGCTGCTGCTGCTCGACGCGGGGGTGGAGACCCGCGAGCTCTACACCGCCGACGTCACCCGCACCCTGCCGATCGGGGGGCGCTTCACCGACCTCCAGCGCAGGGTCTACGACGCGGTGTACGAGGCGCAGGAGGCCGGCATCGCCGCCGTGCGGCCGGGCGCCAAGTACAGCGAGTTCCACGAGGCGGCGCAGCGGGTGCTGGCGACCCGGCTGGTGGAGTGGGGCCTGCTGGAGGGGCCCGTGGAGCGTGCCCTGGAGCTGGGCCTCCAGCGCCGCTGGACCCTGCACGGCACCGGCCACATGCTGGGCATGGACGTGCACGACTGTGCCGCCGCCCGGCGGGAGGCCTACGCCGACGGCACGCTCGAACCCGGCATGTGCCTGACCGTGGAGCCGGGGCTGTACTTCCAGCCGGACGACCTGACGGTGCCCGAGGAGTACCGGGGCATCGGGGTGCGGATCGAGGACGACATCCTGGTGACGGAGGACGGCAACCGGAACCTCTCGGCCATGCTGCCGCGCACCTCCGATGAGGTCGAGGCGTGGATGGCGGAGCTGTCGGGCACCGGCGGCACCGCGCCGTGGGATGCCGTCCCGCCCCCCGTGGCCTGAGCGGGCCGGGCACGCCGGCCCCGTCCCGGGGCCCGGGGACGGCACACCGCCGGATGACCGGGGCGACGACACGGGGCG
>NZ_VKHT01001069.1 GCF_014141535.1 Streptomyces alkaliphilus
TGGATCAAAGACAGGGCCGGGTGGGTGCGCCCGGCCGCCCCGGGGTGCCATCCTGTCCCGGGGAGGGGGGAGATCGACCTCCCGTGGTCGGCTCCGGGCCCTGCCCGGAAGGGAGAGGGAAGTTGACCGAAAGCGTTCCCGTCCGCTGCCCCGCGTGCGGGCGCGAGCACGCCTACAGCCCGCCCGAGTACCCCTGCGTGTGCGGTGCCCCGGTCTCGGTGCCCGTGCCCCTCGGGGGCACGGCGGTGGAGATCCGGCACCGTTCCTGGGAGGACTCCTGGACGGAGGTCTCCTGCCGCGCCTGCGGGGCCGACGGTCACTGGCCGCAGCCGGAGTTCATCTGCGCCTGCGGTGCCACGATCCGCCTGGCCACCGCCGAGGGGGACGCGATCGAGGAGACCTCCGCCCCGGACCGCCCCGCCTTCCGGCCGCTGACCATCCGCACCGCCCACGACGCGGTGGCCTGCGCGGCGCAGTTCCTTTGCTGGCTGGGCTTCGAGGACGTCAGACCCGCGGCGCCGCGCAGCGCCAACGGGGTGGACCTGCGGGGTCCGGAGATCGTCGGAGCCGTCAACCCGGCCACCCACCCCACGGGGGCGCGCGGGATCGAGACGCTGTGGCTGCACGGCCTGTCGGAGAACGCGATCCCGATCGCCTTCTCCCTGGCCGGGTACGACCGACAGGCCAGGAGCCGGGCCGATGAGCTCCAACTGCCCCTGTTCGTGCTGGACCTGGCCGGCACCCCGCAACCGGTCAACGACCCCGCCGACCTCCTGCTGCGCGAGCGGGATCCGGGGCACCGGGACTGAGCGGGCGGGCCCGGGCGGAGGGGCGTCCCGCGTCCGGGCGTCCGGGGGCGCGGCCGGGACCGGCGGACCCCGAACCGACGGATGATCCGGCCGGCGGACAGGCGGGGGGCGACGGCTCGCGGCGCACCCCTCCGCTCGCCTCGTCCCGCGCGTCGCCGTGCGCATCGCCCCGGACCGCACCGTGAGCCGCGGGGCGAACGTCGCGGTGGATGGGGCCGACGGCGTCGGTCAACGGTCCGCCCCCTCCACCGCGACGCAGGGCGACGATCTCCGCCGCGATGGAGAGCGCCGTCTCCTCCGGCGTGCGCGCGCCCAGGTCCAGGCCGATCGGGGAACGCAACCGGGCCGTCTCCCCGGGGCGCAGGCCGGCCTCCGCCAGCCGCCGGAGGCGATCGCGGTGGGTGCGGCGCGAGCCCATCGCCCCGACGTAGCCGACCGGTAGGCGCAGCGCCTCGCGCAGGGCCGGCACGTCCAGGGCCGGATCGTGACCGAGTACGCACACGGCGGTGCGACCGTCCAGGCGCCCGGCGGCGGCCTCGGCGGCCAACAGTCGCTCGGGCCGGTCGACCACCACCTCGTGGGCGTCCGGGAAGCGGGCCCGGGTGGTGAGCGCGGGGCGGGTGTCGCACACGGTGACCCGCATCCCCAGGAAACGGCCCACCCGGGCCAGGGCGGCGGCGAAGTCCACCGCGCCGAACAGCAGCAGGCGCGGTGGGGGCGTGCGGCACTCGACCAGCACGGTGACGGTGCCCTCGCAGGGTCCCTCCGTGGCCCCGGGCGATGGTTCCGCCCCTCCGCCGGTCGACAGGGGGGCCGGTGGGAG
>NZ_VKHT01000107.1 GCF_014141535.1 Streptomyces alkaliphilus
GTGTATAAGGGACAGGCCCGGGACGCGGGGTGGGAGCGCCGGCCGGACGCGTGGATCCGGCCACCGGTTCGAACGGGGAGTCGGGCATGCCCGTCAGGGTAGTGCCGATCGGATGTTCGATTCGGTGCGGACTCCGGAACGAACCCGGCCCCGGGTGCTCGGCTCAGTCCCGGTCGAGCAGGGAGGTGACCGCCCAGGTGACGATGGAGATGACCAGACCGCCGAGCAGCGCGGACCAGAAACCGTCCACCTGGAAGGAGCTGCCGGCCAGCCACCCGGTCAGCATGAGCATCAGGGCGTTGATCACCAGGGCGAACAGTCCGAGGGTGAGGATCAACAGGGGCAGGGCGAAGAATTGGAGGATCGGCTTGACGAAGAGGTTCACCAGGCCGAAGATCAGCGCGACGATCACCAGGGTCAGGACCCGGCCGCCGGTGTCCGTGCCCTCGTCACCGAGGGAGATGCCACCGACCAGCCAGACGGCCGCGGCCAGCGCCAGGGCGTTGGCGATGAACTTGATCAGAAGGTTCGTCATGTGGGGATCGTTCCAGACGACACCGGTACCGGGGCAAGAGGGCAGGCGGGGATGACGGCGTGATCAAAGCGTTTCGACTCGACCAACTGGAGGCGGAACGCCTCGCCAACGACGGGGCGTACCTGCAGTTCCTGCGCGAACGGAACATGTCGGTGGGGCTGTACGCGCTCGACGCCGGGGAACCCGACCCGCAGACCCCGCACCGCGAGGACGAGGTGTACCTGGTGGTCAGCGGCCGGGGCTCGCTCACGGTCGGGGAGGAGACCGTCCAGGTGGGCCGGGGCAGCGTGGTCTACGTGCCCGCCGGGGTCCAGCACCGCTTCCACCACATCACCGAGGATCTGCGGATCCTGGTGGTCTTCTCTCCCCCGGAGAGCTGACCCACCGACCGTCCGGATCCCGTAGGGGTTCGCTCAGGGACCAACGAGGGGCCGGGACCCCCCGACCGGCGCGGGCGCGGCCTAGCATCGGTTGTGGGACGACGGGAAGGCGTACCCTCGCGGCGCATCCGGCGCGCCGCACGCCCTTCCCGGTCCCGCTCGACGCCTCGAGAGGAGAGTCAGCGATGAAGGACGCCTTCATGAGCCTGCCGTGGTGGGTCCGGTGGGTGGTCATCCCGCTGTTGGCCCTGGCGGTCTTCGGGGGGCTCCTGCTCGACCTGATCGCCTTCGTGGTGGGGCTGGCCTTCAAGATCCTGGTCTTCGCCGTGCTGGTCGCCCTGGTGATCTTCCTGGTGCGGAAGTTCTCGTCGTCCTCGGGGTCCTCGGGGTCCGGCGGCTGGTAGCCGGGGCGGCCCGCCGGCCCCCGCCGTCAGCGGCGGGGGCGCCGCCGGCGGGCAGCACCCCCTCCCGGTCGGCACTGACCACCAGCGCCGCCAGGACGGTGGTGATCGGCACCGAGGCCACCAGCCCGATCGACCCCACCAGGGTCCGCACGATCTCCTCCGCCACCAGTTCGCTGAACGCGACGGTCCCCACGCTCTGCCCGGCGATCGAGAAGAGCAGCAGCAGCGGCAGCGCGGCACCCGCGTACGCCAGCACCAGCGTGTTCACCACCGAGGCGATGTGATCCCGGCCGATCCGCATCCCGGCCCGGTACAGCTTGATCCAACTCGCGTCCGGCTCGGCCTGCTTGAGTTCCCACACGGCGGAGGTCTGGGTGACCGTCACGTCATCGAGCACGCCCAGGGAACCGATCAGGATGCCGGCCAGCAGCAGGCCCCGGATCTCGATGTCGGGGTAGAGCGCGTTCACCAGCCCCGTCTGGTCGTTGGTGTTGCCGCTCAGTGCCGCCCAGTCGATGAAAGCCGAGCCCAGGAAGCCGATCAGCACCAGCGAGATCAGCGTTCCCAGCACCGCGACCGAGGTGCGCGCCGTCAGCCCGTGGCACAGGTAGAGCGTCGCCAGCATGATGGCGCTGCCGCCGATCACCGCGACCAGCAGGGGGTTGGAGCCCTGCAGGATGGCCGGAAGGATGAACAGCGTCAGGATCGCGAAGCTGGCGACCAGGCCGACCAGAGCCAGGAACCCCCGCAGCCGGCCCACCAGCACCACCGCGACCGCGAAGATCGCCGCGAGCAGCAGGATCGGCACCGACCGCTCGACGTCGAAGACCGAGTACTGCAACTCCTCGGGGGCGTCCGGGGCGTAGGCGACCTTCACACCCTGTCCGGTGGTGAAGCGCTGGGGGGCGTCCGGTGGCACGACCTCCTCGAAGGTGCGTCCCGCGTCGGGCCCGGTGGTCACCTCCACGGTCGCCAGCTCGCACGGTCCGCTCACGCCCTGTCGCACCGCCACCCCGAGGTCCGCGCACGGCACCTCCCGCACCTCGGTCACCCTGGCGTCCTGGATCTGCCGGTCGAAGCCGACGCCGGTGCGGTCCTCCTGTTCGGGCACGCCACCGGGCCACAGCAGGAGCATGCCGACCCCGACGAAGGCCGCGAACGGCACCAGAACCGCCGCGATCAGCCGGCGCAGCCGACCGGAGACCGGGGCGGCGGGGCCGTGTTGGTGGGTGTGCCCGTGCGGGTGGGCGTGCGCGTCGAACGCGTCGCCGGGACCGCCGCCGTGTCCGTCGGGACCGTGGCTCTCGGGGGTGCTGTGGGGAGGCGTCACGGGAGGATCATCGCAAGAGGGGCGGGGCCCTCTGGTCATCCCCACCGGTGTGCCGTTAGCGTGAGGGGCGTTCATGTGACATCGCGGGAGCTCCGAGCACGGGGCTGAGAGGGCGCTGAACGGCTGCGCCGACCGCCGAACCTGTTACCGGGTAATGCCGGCGTAGGGAGTGGGTCTTCGATGACCGCACGGGACGCGCACACGCGCGCCACCACGGACACCAAAGGTATCGACGCGAACGCGAACGGTACCGGTGTCACCGCCACGACGACCAACGACACGACGACCAGCGACACGACGAACACCGCCACCCCCGGGGCCACCGGGCCCGACAAGGCCGGCGCCCCGACCACCGGCGCGGACGACCCGGCCCGCCCGCTCGGCTGGCACAAGGGCTACCTGGAGGGAAGCCGTTCCGACCTTCGGGTCCCCGTCCGCCGGGTGCACCTGACCACCGGCCGGGACGTCACCCTGTACGACACCTCCGGCCCGTACACCGACCCCGGCGTCGAGACCGACGTGCGGCGCGGCCTGGAGCCGCTGCGACAGCGGTGGATCCTCGAACGCGGCGACACCGAGGAGTACGCGGGGCGGGAGCCGCGTCCCGAGGACGACGGGATCAGGCACACCTCCCCCCGGGGCGGGTTGCGCAACCTCGACGCCGTCTTCCCCGGGCGTCCGCGCCGCCCCCGTCGGGCCCGGGACGGTCGGGCCGTCACCCAACTCGCGTACGCCCGGCGGGCAGAGATCACCCCGGAGATGGAGTTCGTCGCGATCCGGGAGAACGTCGAGCCCGAGGTGGTGCGCGAGGAGATCGCCGCGGGCCGGGCCGTGCTGCCGGCCAACGTCAACCACCCGGAGATCGAGCCGATGATCATCGGCAAGCGGTTCCTGGTGAAGGTCAACGCCAACATCGGCAACTCCGCCGTCACCTCCTCCATCGAGGAGGAGGTGGAGAAGATGACCCGGGCCACCCGCTGGGGCGCGGACACCGTGATGGACCTGTCCACCGGCCGCAACATCCACACCACCCGCGAGTGGGTGCTGCGCAACTCCCCCGTCCCGATCGGCACCGTGCCGCTCTACCAGGCGCTGGAGAAGGTGGACGGTCGCGCGGAGGAGCTGAGCTGGGACGTCTACCGGGACACCGTGATCGAGCAGGCCGAGCAGGGCGTGGACTACATGACGGTGCACGCCGGCGTGCTGCTGCGGTACGTGCCGCTGACCGCGCGCCGCAAGACCGGCATCGTCTCGCGCGGCGGCTCGATCATGGCCGCCTGGTGTCTGGCCCACCACAAGGAGAGCTTCCTCTACACGCACTTCGAGGAACTCTGCGAGATCCTGCGGGCCTACGACATCACCTTCTCGCTCGGCGACGGCCTGCGGCCGGGCTCGATCGCGGACGCCAACGACGAGGCGCAGTTCGCCGAGTTGCGCACCCTCGGCGAGTTGAACCGAATCGCGAAGTCGCACGACGTGCAGACCATGATCGAGGGCCCGGGGCACGTCCCCATGCACAAGATCAAGGAGAACATCGACCTCCAGCAGGAGATCTGCGACGAGGCGCCGTTCTACACGCTCGGCCCGCTGACCACCGACATCGCCCCGGCGTACGACCACATCACCAGTGGCATCGGCGCGGCGATGATCGCCTGGTGGGGCACGGCGATGCTCTGCTACGTCACCCCCAAGGAGCACCTGGGGCTGCCCAACCCGGACGACGTGAAGACCGGCGTGATCACGTACAAGATCGCCGCGCACGCCGCCGACCTGGCCAAGGGGCACCCGGGGGCGCAGGAGTGGGACGACGCGCTGTCCGACGCGCGGTTCGAGTTCCGCTGGGAGGACCAGTTCAACCTCTCCCTGGACCCGGACACCGCCCGTGAGTACCACGACGAGACGCTCCCGGCGGAGCCGGCGAAGACCGCGCACTTCTGCTCCATGTGCGGACCGAAGTTCTGCTCGATGAAGATCAGTCGGGAGATCGGGGAGCGGTTCGGCGGTGACGGGGACGCCACCCCCGAGGAGATCGAGGCCGGAATGCTGGAGAAGTCCAGGGAGTTCGCCGAGTCCGGCAACCGCGTCTACCTGCCGCTGGCGGACTGAGTCGCGGCGTCGGCGTCACCCGGCCCGGCCGCCGGGTGACGCCGACGGGGTCCTCCGCGGTGTGGCCTCCGCGACACGCGGAGGGTTTTGACCGGGCGCGGAGTCCCACCTACCCTCGTGAATCGTGGATCCGCGATGAGCGGACGACAGGTGTCCCGTTAGGTGAGGCTCCTGCGCGCGTATGTGTCTGCTGCCCGGAAAGGTCGAGAGACCCCTACGGGTTGAACAGGCCCTGCCGAATCAAGGCTTGGCTTAACGCAGACCGGGGAGACCCGTGCTCCCCTAGGCCCGCAGTGCTGAAGCTCGACGTAGGGAAGCCCGGGCCGGCCCCGCCGTGTCCCGGTGCCCTGCCACGAGTGACGCAGACCTCCCCCGTGCGGGAGGTCTTTTTTCGTGCCCCGGGAGGGTTCGGAGAGCAGGAGTCGTGCCCCGGAAGGGGCGGATGGCAGGAGGAGGTGAGGGCGTCGCCACCCAGTAGTCGGGTCCCGAACGGGACCGCCGCCGATTTCCGTGAACACCGCCGGGCCACCGGCGCCCATCGGCACGCCCCATCCCTCCCCGTTACCCGGTCGTGAGGGCTGCGCGGCGTGCCCCGACCCCGACGAGGGGGAGAACGCCATGCGCACCACGCACACCGAACTGCTGCACACCCTCCGCGATCGTGACCTGACCGCGGCCAAGGACATCCTGGCCGGCGCCACCGTCGACGAGGCGGTGACGCTCCTGCGGGAGGCTCCCGCCACCGAGCGGGCCCTGGCCTACCGTCTGCTGGACAAGCGGACGGCGGCCGAGGTCTTCGACCTGCTCAGCGGCCCCGAGGAGGTTGACCTCCTGACGGCCATGACCACCTCCGAGGCCACCGCGGTACTCGAATCGCTGGACCCCGACGACCAGGCCCGCCTGCTGGAGGAGGCCCCGGCCACGGTCGCCAAGCGCCTGCTGGCGGCCCTCCCCGAGAGCGATCGGCGACATGTCGGTGTACTGCTCTCCTACCCGGCCGACAGCGCCGGGCGGTTGGCCAACCCCCGTTACCTGGCCCTGCGTCCCGACACCGACGCGGCGCGGGCGCTGGAGGAGGTGCGCGGCTCCCGGCTGGGTCCGGAGGACCTGACCACGGTGTTCGTCATCGACGGGGAGCGCCACTACCTCGGCCTGGTGACCGTGGCGGAGTTGGTCCGCGCCGCGCCCGCCACGTCCCTCGGCACCCTGGCCCGGCTGCCGGACATCGCCGTGACCACCACCGCCGACGCGGCCGCCGCCTCCCGCCTGCTGCAACTGCGCGACCTGGGGGCCCTGCCCGTGATCGACTCCGAACGGCGACTGGTCGGCGCGTTGACCTACGACGACGCGATGGACGCGCTGGAGGACGACGCCTCGGAGACGATGTACCGCAAGGCGGGGCTCGGTGACCCCGCCCACGCCAAGGAACTGCTGCGCAGCGAGCGGCTGACCCGGGGCGGCATCCTCTACCCGGTGCGGGTGCGGATCGCCTTCCTCATGGTGACCCTGGTCGGTGGCCTCATGGTGGGCGGACTGATCGAGCGGTTCGAGGACGTGCTCGCCGCCGTGGTGGCGGTGGCGATCTTCGTTCCGTTGATCATGGACATGGGTGGCAACGTGGGTACCCAGTCCACGACGATCTTCGCCCGTGGGCTGGCATTGGGGCACATAGATCCCAAGGCGTTCGGACGACAGTTGTTCCGCGAGGTGCGGGTGGGCGCCACCATGGCCCTGATCCTGGCCGGCATCGGCGGCACCGTCGCCTATCTGTGGCAGGGGGCGCCCAACGACATCCCCCTGCTGGGTCTGGCCGTGGGGCTGTCCCTGTTCACCTCGGTGACGCTCGCCACTTTCCTGGGCTTCGCGCTGCCCTGGCTGCTGTTCAGGATCGGCCTGGACCATGCTCCGGGAGCGGACCCCTTCATCACGACGATCAAGGACTTCACCGGGCTGGCCGTCTACTTCAGCCTCACCGCCTGGCTGCTGGGAGTGGGATGACATGATCGACACCCTGGAATTCACGCTCCGGCTGGCCGCAGCCTTCGGTCTCGGTGCCCTGGTCGGTGTCGAACGCCAGTGGCGTGCCCGCATGGCCGGTCTGCGCACCAACGCGCTGGTCGCCACCGGTTCCGCGCTCTTCGTGCTGCTGGCCGTCAACACCCCCGGAGAGGTCAGCCCCACCCGGATCGCCGCCCAGGTCGTCTCCGGCATCGGTTTCCTCGGCGCCGGCGTGATCATGCGCGACGGCATCAACATCCGGGGGATCAACACCGCCGCCACCATTTGGTGCGCCGCAGCCATCGGCGTCCTGGCCGGCAGCGGCCTGTACCTCGGCGCCCTCCTGGGGGCCCTGGCCGTGGTGGCGGCCAACCTCCTGCTGCGCCCCATCGCCCGCCGGATCGAGTCCGCCCCGGTCGGCAACGGCAGTGAGACCCTCATCCCCTACCGGCTGCGCATCACCTGCCGGGAGGACCAGGAGGCCCATGTCAGGGCGCTGCTCCTGCAATCCCTCTCCGGAGGGGGCTTCGCCCTGCGGTCGTTGGAGAGCCAGGACGTGGACCACACCGGTCGGGTTCACGTCCTGGCCGAGATGACCACCCGGGGGCGGTCCGACGACCAACTCGAGCAGGCCGTCAACCGCCTCAGCCTCGAACCGGGGGTCACCGCCGTCCGTTGGGAGGCCCTCGACGAGAGCCGGGAGAACGAGGTGTGAACGCCGGGATCGTCGCCCGCCGCCGTTCCCTCCGACGGGGCGCGGCGGGCGGTGATCCCGGCGGCGCGTTCACCCCCGGCGGTGTCTGTCATGGGCCTTTTGTCGGATGTACGGTGGAAGGACCTCCACAGGACGGGAGGTGAATCATGGGACAGGCACGCGAGGTCATGGATCGGCTCACCGAGGCGATCACCATCACCCGGGACCTCAAGGCCGCCGCGGAGTGCTTCGCGGAGGACGCCGTCGTCGTCTCACCCGATGAGGGTGAGATCCGGGGACGGGAACGGATCGTCGAGTACTGGCGCCACTTCATGGACGCCATGCCCGACGCCTCCTACGAACCGCTGGCCCTGTACGAGGACGGCGACTCCGCCATCGACGAGGGATTCATGATCGGTACCAACACCGGTCCCCTCATCGGACCCGACGGGGAGAGGAGAGCACCGACCGGTCGACGGATCCGGGCGCGCAGTTGTGACCGCGCCACCGTGGTGGACGGACACATCGTCGAGCACCACATCTACTTCGACCGGATGGATTTCCTCGGGCAGCTCGGTCTTCTGCCGGAGCCGAACCCCTGAGGGGAGGCCCCGCCGGCGGACGCACCACCGAGAGGAGGTACCGCTGAGAGGAGACATCCCCGAAAGGGGACACCCAACGGCCCGCCCCCGCCCGCTGCCCCGTGCGGGAGCGGGCTTTTCCGCGTGACCGGTGCGGGGGCGGTGGGTTCGGTGGCCGTACCGGGCACGATGGGGTTCCGGGCACGGGCCCGGGCACGCGGCGAGCCGCGGGAAGAGGCGTACAACATGGAGGCACGACGTGATCGTGGCGTTTTCGGTGACCCCGATCGGCGCCGGTGAGGACGTGGGGGAGGCCGTGGCCGAGGCGGT
The DNA here is from genome assembly GCF_014141535.1 of Streptomyces alkaliphilus. Lineage (GTDB taxonomy): Bacteria > Actinomycetota > Actinomycetes > Streptomycetales > Streptomycetaceae > Streptomyces > Streptomyces alkaliphilus. Next base: position 8,359 of record NZ_VKHT01000107.1, read on the forward strand.
GCGGGTGGTGCGCGAGAGCGGCCTGCCCAACCGCACGGACGCGATGTTCACCAGCGTCGAGGGCGAGTGGGACGAGGTGATGGACGTCGTCCGTCGCGCCGTGGAGGCCGTGCGGGCCCGTTCCCCCCGGGTGAGCGTGGTGCTCAAGGCGGACATCCGCGAGGGGGTCACCGACGGTCTGACCTCGAAGGTGGAGACGGTGGAGCGGTACCTGGCCGGGTGAGTGCCGGGTGGTCGGGGCGGGGCGCCCCCGTGCGCCCCGCTTCCGTCTCACAGTTCGTCGCGCACCCCGCGCTCGACGTCCCGGCGCACCGCCCACCAGCC
>NZ_VKHT01001070.1 GCF_014141535.1 Streptomyces alkaliphilus
GGATTCGGCCGCCGACCCACCCCGCCCTTCGACCGGGGCGGCCGGGCCGCCGGAGGCGGACCCGGCGCCCGGAGCGGGGCCGGTGCCCGCCCCGCCGAAGATCTCCGATCCCGTCGCCTTCGCGGAGGCCGCCGCGGTGATGCTGTGGTCCTACGACACCCGCGACACTGACCACGGGCACCATCTGGCCGGTGTGGAGGCGTGGATGACCCCCGAGTCGCGGTACCGCGACTGGTCCTCGGTCTCCGCCCGGGTCCCCGATCCGACCCTGTGGTCGCGGATGGCCGACCAGGAGCAGTACGCCACCGCCGACGCGGCCGGCGGGCACTACCCCTCGGCGTTCCTGCGGGCCCTGGCCGAGGACCCGGCCGCGATCACCGAGGCGTACATCTACGCCGTGACCGTCACCGGCACCCAGCGGATCAGCTGGGCCAACGGCGGGAGCGGGGCGGAGGACCGCTCCATCACCCTGGCCGTGCAGTGCCGCCCCTCCCGGGCCTGCTCCCTGGTCGCCGTCGCGCCCCACGTGGCGCCCTGACCGGATCCGACCGGACCCGACCGGAGAAGGACTGCTCCTTTACCCATGGAATTCTGCGACCTGCCGCTGGCGGGTGCCCTGTGCTCGATCAGCGACGCGGCCGACTTCATCGCCAACCCCGGCGAGGCGATCGGCAACTGGATGGCCAAATCGGCCGGTGAGCTGGCCGCGGCAGCCGCCGAACTCGCCGCCGAGGCGGTCAACACCACCACCCGGGTGGACCTGAACACCGGATGGTTCCGCGACAACTACGAGATGATCCTGCCGATCGGATTGGTCGTCCTCGTCGGCACCTTCTGCGCCCAGCTCGTTCGAGCCGCGTTCCTGCGCGACGGCCAAGCCCTCACCCGGGCCTTCACCGGCACGGCGAGCGGCGTGCTGTTCGCCTTCTGCGCCATCGCCCTGACCACCGTGGCGATCGAGGTCGTCGACGCCCTGTCCGACGGCCTGTTCATGGCCGCCAACAGCAGCTTCGAGGACGCCGTCCGACGCATCGTCAAGGTCTCCCACATCGGGGCCCTGGGCGGTATGGGCTGGCTGGTGCCCACCATCGCGGCCCTGGGATGCGCCATCGGCGCGTTCCTCTACTGGTGCGTGATGATGGTCCGCAAGGTCGGCATCCTCGTGCTCGTCACCCTCGCGGTCTTCGCCGGGGCGGGCGGGGGCTGGGAGGCCGCCCGCCGCTGGCGCAGGGGATGGATCGAGGCCACCGCCACCCTGGTGGTCTCCAAGCTCCTCATGACGATCGTCTTCCTGCTCGGTGTCTCCGCCATCGGCGACACCGAGCCCGGCGACGGGGTCGCCGCACTCGCCGACGTCATGGCCGGCATCGTCGTCATGGTCCTGGTGCTGCTGTGCCCGTATGCGACCTTCAAGTTCGTCCACTGGGCGGCCGAGGGTTCCGACGGCGAGTCCCTGCACCGCGCCGCCGGCGCCGGAGCCGGGGTGGCCAGGCAGCACACCGAGCGCGCCGGACGCAAGGTCGCGGCCATGGCCGGCACGGCCGGAACCGGCGGAGCCGCCGCCCTGGCCGGCGGTGCCCGCGTCGGGTCCCGCGCGGCGCCCCAGGGGCCGGCCACGGTGACGGGCAACCC
>NZ_VKHT01001071.1 GCF_014141535.1 Streptomyces alkaliphilus
AGAGGGGGGAGGAGCGGGTCGGGCTGGCGATCGCCGTGCTCGGACACCTGAGCCGCTACGGGGACCGTCGCGCCCCGACCCTGCTGCGCAGGCACATCCGATCCGGCGCGGGCCGCCTGTGGGCCCTGGACGAACTGGCCTCGTGCGAGGACGACGAGACGCTGCGCGAGTTGGGCCCCGCGGTCCTCAACGGTTTTCCGACGGATCCGGAGGGGACGATCCGCCTCGGCATCGCGATGCGGGACGCCTGGGAGCCCCGTCCCTGGCGACTGTGGGAGGAGGACCCCTCCCGTCCGGCCCAGGGCGCCCTGTTGCGGGAGGCCCGTCGCGCGGCGGACTTCGACCGCTGGCGGCGCCAGTTGCGTCCCGACACCCCCCGCCCCGACTGGAGCGTCGCCTCCGTCCTCGCCCGGGCCGCCCGTGATCGGGAGGAGAACCCCGAGGAATTCCGTCCCGACTCCGCCGCCCGTTGTCTGGCGGTGGTCGCCGGTCCCGACGATCGACCCGTACTGCGTTCCGTCGCGCGCGCGGGAGCTCCGGGCGAGCGGATCGCCGCCCTGCGCTACCTCGCCGAACGCGGAGATCCCGCGGCTCCCGGCCTGATCGCCGCCGCGGCGGCCCCGGACTCCCCCGAGGACGTGGCCCGGGCCGCCCTCCTGGCCCTCACCCGCATGAGGGGGGAGGACGCCCTGGCCCGGGCCCGTGTCTGGTGCGCGGAGGAGGACCCCCCCGGCGCGCCGTGCGCGATCGGGGTCGCCGCCGGTGTCCTGCTCGCCCGCCACGGTTCGGGCCCCGATGGGCCGGCCGTGCTGGAGGCCCTGCGGCGAGCCGTCCGTCGGTCGGAGGACCCGGTGACCGAGATGTTGCTGCCCGACCTGGTGGACGGGGTGGGGCGGTTGCGTCCCGGCGGCGCCGCTCCGCTGGTGCGGCACCTCTACCGCGAGACGCCCTCCTCGTTGCTGCGGGGCCGCGCCGCTCCCGCGCTGGCGGCCACCGATCCCTCCTTCCCCGCGGGATTCGCCGTCGAGTGCCTGTGGGACTGCGAGCAGGGCACCCGGGAGACCGCCGCCCGATTCGCCACCACGGGGGACGCCCGGGTGGTGGAGCGGTTGCGTCGCCTGGCGGCCGATCCGGCGGAATGGGACGAGGTGCAGACCGCGGTGCGGGGCAGGCTGGACGGCACCCCCGGACGCTGAGGTTTCCGGAGGCCCCGGGCCCCGGGGCCTCCGGCGCCGCCCGGTGTTCATCCGGGGACCCCCGGGGGAACACCGGCTCCCGGGAGGGGAACGCACCGGTGTCGCCCGCCTCCCCCCACGCCCCGGGAGTGCTCGTTCGTCCCGGGCGGGCGCCCGGCGCGTCAACCGCTCAGGGGATGTTCTCCGAGCCGACACGCCGCCGTGGGCGAAAAAACGTCCGGACCGGCGAGAACCACCCCATGCGCGTCGTCATCGTGACCGAGTCCTATCCCCCGGACGTCAACGGGGTGGCCCACTGCGCCCTGCAGACCGCACGCCACCTGGTGCGGCGCGGCCACCACCCGTTGGTGATCGCACCCGCTCCGCCCCCCGGTGTGCGGGTCCCCACCGACGGGCCCGCTCCGGTGGTCTCCATCCCCTCCCTCCCTGTCTCCT
>NZ_VKHT01001072.1 GCF_014141535.1 Streptomyces alkaliphilus
CCCGGCACCAGGGCCCACCCCAGCGCGCGACGGAGGAGCGAGGGGTTTATCACCACCGACTCGGCCTCGCTCCGCCCGGTGGCCCTCCCGCCCTCGGGAGGACCGAGAAGGCCGCGCCGGTCACCCCGGTGCGGGCCACCCCGGTGCGGGACGGTGCGGGCCCGGGCACTCCGGCCACGGTCCCGGGGGCCCGCGGGTCGCGGCCCGGCCCACACCGGGGTGACCCCGCACTCCACGAGCCCGCCGGGAGCACCCCCGGCTTCCGTCACCAACACCGCCTCGGCACCGTCCGCGACCGCGCCGTACAGCACCGCCTCCACCACGACGGGGAGTTCCAGGGCCTGCTCCTCGGCCCGTTCGAGGACCTCCCGAGGGTCGTCCGGGTCGTCCGGGTCGTCCGGGTCCCCGGCCACCGCCGGCAGTTCCCGGGCGGTGGTCGGCAACGTCACCCACGACAGCGCGGGCCGCCGCCATCCCCGGGGGTCGTCCGCCGCGAACACCCGGGTGCGGATCCGGGGCCCGGGGTTCGTCACGCGCACCCGCAGGACCGGGACCGGGTCCGCCGCCATCCGGCGCCACCGGCTCCGGGCCGCGAGGCCGCTCACCAGCAGGGTCGTTCCCGGCAGACCGAACAGCAGCGTCAGCATCTGCCAGCCGAACGCGTCGTAGGGTTCGGCGGCCAACCGGACCCGGTCGCCGTCCACGAACACCACCGTGGGGCGCCCCGGCGCGTGGCTCTCCGGGAAGACCGCGTCCACGGTCCGGGTGTCCCCGCCGGGCAGGCGCACGGTGATCGAGTCCTCGTCCCGGTCGACCACCTCCACGGTGAGCCGCTGGGACCGGGCGTCCCGGGCGTTCTCCCGGGCCTCGGCCGCCAGGCCCTGCCACAGACACAGGCCCGTGACGGCCAACAGGGCACCGGCCACCACCAGGGTCGTCCTGCCGCGCGGGAACCCCCGCGCGGAGGCGGGCAACGGGTGGCGCTCCGGCCCGGCCGCGCGCTTCACCAGCTCCCGCTGCCGGGTTCGGGCCGCCAGCCGTTCCCACAGCGCGAGCGCGGTGAACACCGCGGCCGCCGTGACGCCCACTCGGGCGGGGAGCGAGGCGGTCGCCAGGGCCGCGGGAGAGGTGAGTTGGAGCACCGTGACCGGGGCCACCAGGATCAGGGCGAGGGTCGGTTGTCGCCACGCCCAGTACACGCCCAACAGCGCCGAACAGGCGAGGAACATCCCCCACCGGTCGCCGCCACAGGGGTCGGCGGGGGTGCAGACGGGATCGGGCGTGGCCACGATCGCCCACAGTCCGGTGCCCACGAGGGCGAGGCAGGACCACAGCGGGTGGGCCCACGGCGCGGGGCCGGCGGCGATCCAACGGGTGACGTCTTCGAAGCGCCAGGGACGCGCCCCGGCGGGTATGCGTTCCGCCGGGGGCGGGGGCGAGGGCTCGCTCACCACCGCATTATGACGGCGCCTCCGCTTGCCGAGCCCGACGCGACGGCCGGAAACCGCCTCTCGTGCCCACCGCGGCCGGTCACCTTCCGCGTGCCGCCCCTCGGCCGTTGAAACGAGGAGCCGACCCGGGAGGGGGTTTCCTCGAGGGGAGCCGATCCCGGGCACTCCCCTCCCACGCCC
>NZ_VKHT01001073.1 GCF_014141535.1 Streptomyces alkaliphilus
CCCGTCACGACCGGCGAGAGGGTCCTGGCGGCCGGCGAACCGGAGGTCGTGCACGAGGGCGGCGCGCCCGCCGCCGGCGAGGACCCGGACCTGCCGCCCTGGCAGCGCCTCAACCCCCGCATGATCCTCGCCGACCTCCTCCGGGTGCTGTTCTCCCTCGCTCCCGGCATCGTCGCACTGGGAGCGGTGGGGGTCGAGCCGACCCCCGGCGTGCTGGGGTCGCTGGGAGCCATCGCCGTGTGGGGCGCGATCGGCGCCGCCGCCGACGTGCTGCGCTGGATCACCACCCGCTACCGCGTCACCGACACCTATGTCGAGCGCCGCACCGGCCTGTTCGTGCGCACCTACCGCTCGATCCGCCGGGATCGGATCCGCAGCGTGGACGCCGACGCCCGGCTGTTGCGCCGCCTCGCCGGCCTGCGCCGGGTACGCATCGGCGCCGGGCAGGCGAGCACGGCGATGGAGTCCGCCCTGGTGCTGGACGCGATCTCCCGCGAGGACGCCCGGCGGCTGCGCGAGCGTCTGCTGGAACACCGCCCCTCCGACACGACCGCGCGCGGGACCGGCCGCGGGACCGACCGCGGAGCCGGCGAGGTGTACGCCGAACTGCGGCCGTGGTGGGTGCTGTACAACATGGCGAACGTCTGGGCCTTCTTCATGGCCGCCGGTCTGCTGTGGGGCACCTGGTGGATGCTGGCCCTCTTCGGCCTGGACCCCGGGGGGTGGGTGGCCTCCTCGGTGGAGCGGCTCGGGGCCGGTACCACCGCCACGGTCGTCCTCGGGGCCGCCCTGGTATGGCTGCTGGGCGTGGTGGGCCTGGCCGTCAACTTCTTCAACGAGTACGCCGGCTTCCGACTGGAACGGGTACCCGGCGAGAACGGCACCGTCCTGCGGACCACCCACGGCCTGCTCCGCACCCGTGAGGTCAACCGCGACGACCACCGGCTGCGCGGCATCACCCTCTCCGAACCGCTGCCCTGGCGCTGGATGGGCAGCACCGAGGTGCACGTCATCACCACGGGCCTCTCCCTGTGGAGCGCCGCGGCCACGATCCTGCCCCGGGTGCCGAGGGCCACCGCGTCCCGGGTCGCGGACGCCGTGCTCGCCGGTCCCGGGGATCCGATGCGGGTGCCGCTGCGACGCCACCCGGGCGCCGCCCTGCGCCGCCGGTTGGGATGGGCACTGGGGGTCACCGGGGCTCTCACCGGCACGGCGGCGTGGCTGGTCGCCGGCACCGGATGGCCCGCGACCGTGTGGTGGGTGACCGGCGCGGTGGTCCTGCCGATCGCCGTCGGACTCGCCGTCGCCGGCCACCTCGCCCTCGGACACGCCGTCACCCCCTCCCACCTGGTGACCCGGTACGGGGCGACCAACCGTCACACCTCCGCCCTGGAGGTCCGGGCCGTCAGCGGTGTGCGGATCCGTCAGTCGCTGTTGCAGCGGCGACTGGGGCTGGCCACGGTGGAGTTCACCACCGCCGCCGGTTGGGGGCGCTACCCGGCGGTGGACATGGCGGCCGGGGAGACGGCCGAGCTGGCGGCCCTCGCCCTGCCGGAACAGGTGCGACGGTTCCGGGCCGAGGGGGCGCCCGGTCCCGGCCCGGAACCGTCGCACCTGTTCCGGCAGGGCG
>NZ_VKHT01001074.1 GCF_014141535.1 Streptomyces alkaliphilus
CAGGGGAAGGGGAGCGGGACCACCGGTGCCCCCGCCACCCGGGTGGACGTCGAGGGGCTCGCCGACCGGATCATCCCCTTCCCCGTGGACGCGGGCCGCTACTCCGACCTGCGTGCCTGGTCCGACGGCGTGCTGTGGCTGCGCCACCCGATCAGCGGCACCCTGGGCACCTCCGCCGGCACCCCCGGCGGCAACCGTCCCGGTACCACCGTGGAGCGGTACGACCTCACCCGTCTGAAGGCCGGCACGCTGGCCTCCGACGTCCGCGAGTTCGAGGTCACCGGTGACGGCAAGCGCGTCCTGCTGCGCGCCCCGGCCGGCCTGCGCAGCGTCCCGGCCGACTCCTCCAACCTCGGCGAGGACGACGAGCAGAGCCTCGGCCTCGATCTCGAACGGGTGCGGCTGACGGTGGACCCGGCCGCCGAGTGGCGCCAGATGTTCGACGAGACCGGCCGACTGATGCGGGACCACTTCTGGCGAGCCGACATGAACGGTGTCGACTGGGACGCGGTGCTGGCCGAGTACCGACCCCTGGTCGAGCGGGTAGCCACCCATGACGACCTGGTGGACCTGCTGTGGGAGGTCCACGGCGAACTGGGCACCTCCCACGCCTACGTCACGCCCCCCGCCGCCCCGGTCCCCGCCTCCCGCCGTCAGGGTCTGCTCGGCGCCGACCTGACCCGCGACGCGGACGGCACCTGGCGGGTCGAGCGGGTGCTCCCCTCGGAGACCTCCGACCCGCAGGCCCGTTCCCCGCTGGCCGCGCCGGGGGTGGCCGTGCGGGCGGGGGACGCGATCCTCGCGGTGGACGGTGTGCCGGTGGATCCGACCACCGGCCCCGGCCCGCTGTTGTCGGGCACCGCGGACCGGGCGGTGGAACTGACCATCGCCCCGGCCGACGGGTCGCCCCGTCGCCACGCGGTGGTGGTCCCGCTCGACAGCGAGGAGCAACTGCGTTACCACGACTGGGTGGCCGGGCGCCGGGCGGCGGTGCGCGAGCTGTCCGACGGCCGCCTGGGATACCTGCACGTGCCCGACATGGTCAGCAACGGTTGGGCCCAGCTCCACCGCGACCTGCGCACCGAGATGGGGCGCGAGGGGCTGATCGTGGACGTCCGGGAGAACCGCGGTGGGCACACCTCGCAGTTGGTGATCGAGAAGCTCGCGCGCCGGATCATCGGCTGGGACCTGATCCGCCACCAGGAGCCGCTCAGCTACCCGGAGAACGCGCCGCGCGGACCGATCGTGGCCATCAGCGACGAGCACGCGGGCTCCGACGGCGACATGGTGACCGCCGCGATCAAGACGCTGGGGCTCGGGCCGGTGGTCGGCACCCGCACCTGGGGCGGGGTGATCGGCATCGACATGCGCTACGACCTGGTGGACGGCACCGCCATCACCCAGCCGCGCTACGCGATCTGGCTCAAGGGCTACGACTGGTCGGTGGAGAACCACGGCGTGGAGCCGGACGTCGAGGTTCCCATCGCGCCCCACGAGTACGCCGCCGGCCGGGACCCGCAGTTGGAGACGGCCGTGCGGATGGCGCTGGAGGAGTTGGAGCGCAATCCGGCGGCCGTGCCGCCGGAACTGCCCCCGCTCTGACGGGCCATCGGCCGGGCCGTCCCCCAC
>NZ_VKHT01001075.1 GCF_014141535.1 Streptomyces alkaliphilus
GAACCGCGGACCCCGCCCGGGGGCGCGTCGCCGGCCGGGGCGCGCCCCGCACCGGGCGCCGGCGGTCGCCCGGGCCCCTCGGAATCGTCACCGGTGGGGGAACCGGGGTTGTCGGGGACACGATCGGCGGTGGCCACGGGGCCACGGTACGGGGCCCGGTGTCGGTGCTCCTCGGAGACCGGCCGGATCCACCCTGAGGAGTAGCCGGCCGAAGCGGGGATCGCCCCTCCGGTTGACCCGGTGCGTCCATCGTCTGCCTACGCTGGGTAACGTGAACCGGATGTACGACTTCCTGCGCCGTCACCCCCTGTGGGTGGACGGTTTCTGGGGATTCGTGCTCCTCGGGCCGGGGCTGGTGTGGGGGCTGAACGCGCCCTCGGAGTACGTGGGATCGCGCGCCGCGGTGGTGGGCGTCACGCTCGCCATGGCCACGGTGGTGATCCTGCGCCGGGTGGTGCCCGGCTCCATGCTGGGGCTGGCCATCGCCACCGGGGTGGGCCAGGTGGTGGTCGACGTGCCGCCCGTGCCGGCGAACTTCGCCATGCTCGTGATCGTCTTCACCGTCGCCTCCAAGCCCGACCGGAGAGCCTCGGCCATCGCCTTCGCGGCGGCGCTCGCGGCTCCGGCGATCGCCATGGCGCGGTGGTGGGCGCGGCCCGACGCCTCGGCGCCGGCCACGGCTTTCGAGTTGCTGCTGCTCACCGTCTGCTTCCTGCTCGCCTGGGTGCTCGGCGACTCCCTGCGCACCCGTCGCGCCTACTACGCGGAGCTGGAACAGCGCGCCGCCCGACTCGAGCGGGAGCGCGCGGCGCGCGAGAGGGTCGCGGTGGCGGCGGAACGCGCCCGTATCGCGCGGGAACTGCACGACGTGGTCGCCCACAACGTCTCGGTGATGGTGGTGCAGGCGGACGGCGCGGCCTACGTGCTGGATTCGGCGCCCGCCCAGGCCCGGGACGCCCTGCGCACCATCTCGGGCACCGGCCGTCAGGCCCTCGAGGAGATGAGGCGGCTGGTCGGGGTGCTGGGGGAGGACACCGACGAGGGCGGGAACCTCCTGCCCCAGCCGGGTGTGGAGCAGGTCGCCGACCTCGTGCAGCAGGTGCGGGACGCGGGCCTGCCGGTGGACTTCCGGATCGAGGGCACCCCCCGCCGGTTGCCCGGCGGGGTGGAACTGACCGCCTACCGCATCGTGCAGGAGGCGCTGACCAACACCCGCAAGCACGCCGGTCCCACGCCGGGCGCCCTGGTGCGCCTGCGGTACACCGACGGCGCGCTGCGGGTCCTGGTGGAGGACGACGGGCGCGGCCCCGCCGGCGCCCCGCCACCCGTCGCACCCGTCCGGCCCGGCGGCGTCCGTTCCGCCGCCGCGCGGGCGGGGACGCCCGCCCGCGTCGGCCCGGGGCCCGAGCCGGAGCCCGGGCCCCCCGGCTCCGGACTGATCGGCATGCGGGAGCGGGTGGGGATGGTCGGCGGGACGCTGGAGACCGGTCCCCGGCCGGGCGGCGGCTACCGGATCAGCGCCGTGCTGCCGCTCCCCGGGGAAAACGGTCCGGACGCGGGGGCCGCGCCGGACGCCCCCGATACGCCCGGCGCCGGTGAGGCCCCCGGTTCCGGTGAAGCTCCCCTC
>NZ_VKHT01001076.1 GCF_014141535.1 Streptomyces alkaliphilus
GTGGTGGAACGGGGGGACACCCACGGCGGGGCGGTGGGCCGCCGCGTCCGGGACGGCTTCTCCTTCGACACCGGCCCCGGCCTGATGTACCTGCCCGCCGTCTGGCGGGATCTCTTCCTGAAGACCGGGAAACGCCCCCTGGAGGAGTGCGTCGAGCTGGTACGGCCCGCCGACCCGGTGGTGGAACACCGTCTGTCGGACGGTACCCGGGTTCGGCTGCCGGGCCTTTCCCGGAGCGGAACGATCCGGGCGGTGCGCGAGGCGTTCGGCGAGGGCACCGCAGAGCGGTGGACGGCCCTGCTGGGCCGGGCCCGGGAGGCGTGGGAGGTCTCCCGCCGCCCGATGATGGAGGAACCGTTGACCTCCGGCACCGACCCCGCCCCCTTCCGGCGGGATCCCTATCCGGCGGTGCCGCGCCGCCGGGGGCTGTTCCGCCGCCCCGCGCCGGCCGACGACCTGCTGACGACGGCGATCCGGGAACTGGGCGACCCGCGCGCCGTGGCTCTGGTGACCGCCGGTCTGTGGGACTGGGGGGTGAATCCGGTCGGGGCCCCCGCCGGCGCGCTGGTGCTTCCCTACCTCGAGCAGACCTTCGGCACCTGGTATCCGCTCGGCGGGATGCGGGCGCTCGCCGACGCCCTGCACGCGCGCTGCGTCGAACGCCGGGTGGAATTCCGGTTCGGTGTCGGGGTGGTCGCCGTCACCGAGGACGGGGGACGGGCCTCCGGCGTGGAACTGGCGAACGGCACGGTGCTGCCGGCCGAGCACGTGGTGGTGGGGGCCTGGTCGCCACCGCTGTCCCCGGCGAACCGGGACACCGTCACGGAGGGCTTCGGTGGCCCCCTGTGGGAGCCGCCGGGGAACGCGGTCCGGGCGTGGAGTCGGGCGACGCTGCTGCTGGCCCTGCGCGGCCCGCGCCCGGCCGACACCCCCCACCGCACGGTGGTGCACGGGGCCACGCCGGCCGAGCCGCCGGTGACGGTGCTGCAACCGGACGATCCCGCGCTGTGGCCGGCCGGGGAGCACGCGACCGCCGTGGTCACCGTTCCGGTACCGGTCGGTTCCGGCGGCGGGCTCCCGGTCGGGACCGCGGAGCGGCTGGAGGCGGCCGCCGACGCGGTGGTGCCGGACCGGACGGGCCGGGAGCTGTGGCGGGAACTGCGCACTCCGGCGGAGATCGAACGGGAGACGGGCGCCCCGGGAGGCGCGATCCCCGGGCCCGCGCTGGGCGGTGGCGTCACCGGACGTGCGGCGGCCCCCAATCCGGGACCGCTGCCGGGCACCCACCGGGCGGGCGCCCTGGCCCACCCGGGCGGGGGACTCCCGCACGCCGGAATGACGGGGGCCCTGGCGGCGGGGTTGATCGTGGAGGGACCCGACTGGCGCGGCTCGTACTGAGCCCCGCGCCGGAGCGGGGTCGGCGGGACCGGGAGCCGGGCTCTCGGGACCGGGCGGCGGGCCGCGCGTCGTGGGCGGGCGCGGCCCGCCGGAGCCGCGCCCGAACGGTCACCAGCCCCGCTGCTCCCCGGGCCGGGTCCCGGCCGGGTCCGGGGTGCCCTGCGGCATCCCGGCATCGCGCTGCTGCGGCATCCACACCCCGCCGGGCGGGGTGTCGGGGTAC
>NZ_VKHT01001077.1 GCF_014141535.1 Streptomyces alkaliphilus
GGTTCGGTGGGTGCGGCGCTCCGGTCGGGGCGTGCGCGGGGCAGGCCCATCAGGACCGGTCCGGTGGGGGAGGAGACAAGGTCCGCGGGGGTGAGCGGATCCAGGGTCCGGTGGAACGCCTCCTGGGCCTCGCGCAGCGCGCCGCGCAGGCGGCAGGCGGCGCGCAACGGACAGGGTTGGTCCCCTTCGCAGGCGACGACCTCCCCGTCCCCCTCCAGTTCCCGCACCATCCAGCCGATGGAGGCGTGGCGGCCGAAATCCGTCAGGGCGAGACCGCCGCCGCGCCCCCGACGGGCCTCCACCACACCGAGGTGCTGTAGGCGGGTGATCGCCTTGGCCATGTGGGTGTGGGGGACGGCCACGCCGTCCGCCACCTCCCGGGTGGTCAGGGTCTCGCCCTCGTCGCAGACCGCCAGGCGCATGACGGCACGCAGCGCCAGGTCGGTGAACTTCGTCAGCCGCACGCCCGGAGACTATCAAAGACGCATTCGGGATGCGTATTCAGGGATGGGATCCCGCCGCCGGTACCGGCCGGCGGCAACGATCAGCGCAACACCGGCAGTTCCTCCGGCGGGATGAGGTCGGCCACCACCGCGAGGTGGTCCGAGGGCCACACGCCACCCACCGGCCCGTCGCCGGCCAGGCCCACCGAGCGCACCCCGACCACTCCCCGGGGGCCGGGGAGTCCCACGTGGATGTAGTCGATCCGGGAGGGGAACACCGCCGGGTGCCGCAGGTACCCGTTGCGTGGATCCCAACTGGCCCACGGCGCCCCCGGCTCCGCGTACCGCCACACGTCGATCATCACCTGCCCGGGCACCACCGGAGCCGTTCGCGAGCCGCCGAACAGCCGCAACTCGTCGGAGTCCGACTCGGCGTTGAAGTCACCGGTCACGATGGCCGGTACCGGCCCGTGGCCGTACCGCTCACCGACGAAACGGGCCAACTCCCGTACCTGTTCGCAGCGGATCGCGGAGCCGAAGGGTGGGGAGTGCAGGTGCGTGGTGAAGAAGGGGACCGCGCCGTGCGGGGAGGCGATCCGGGCGTACAGGGCGACCCTGCCCTCCACCGGTCCCCCCGCGGCCGGTAGTTCGCGGACCTCGGTGGCCTCGATCGGCCACCGGCTGAGGACGGCGTTGCCGACGCCGAGGTTCGGGTCGATGTCCCGGTCCGCCCAGTGCGGCGGCAGGCCCGCCGGGGCCCACGCCCAGTGCAGGCCCAACTCCTCGGCGAGGTGGGCGGCGAGGTTCTCCTCGCCCTCCCGCCAGACCTCCTGGAGACCCACGATGTCCGGATCCACCTCGCGCAACGTGTCCAGGATCGCCTTCCGGCGCTCCTCCCAGGGCCCGAACCGCCACCAAAGATTCCATGTCACGATGCGCACGCCCCGATCGTACGGCTTTGCCGGGTCCCAACCGGCCCGCCGGCGCACCGGGCGATCGCCGGTCCGGCGTCCCGGGGCGTCCCCACCGGGGACCCACCGGGAATCCGGGGTCCGACCGGGAACACCGGTTCGACCGGGGCCCGGAATCATCATCGGTCGGGCTCCGCGGGCCGGGGCCGGATGTGTGCGGACCCGCACGTGCCGAGGAGACCCTCCCCGCGCCCCCCGGGTGCTCCC
>NZ_VKHT01001078.1 GCF_014141535.1 Streptomyces alkaliphilus
CCCCCCGGCCGAACCCGACGCGTGGGCCGTCGCCTGTGCCGAGGACCTGGCCGAGGAACGGGCCAGGCACCGCGCCCGCTCCGGTCCGCTTCCGGGGGAGGGAGCCGAACAGTTGCGGCGGATCGCCGATCTCCTCACCGACGGGATCGGTCGGCTCGGCGGGGACGCCGCCCGGGTGGCCCGCGGGGCCCGCTTCGCGCTGGACCCGGTCATCGAGCGCAACGCCCCGGCCCTGGACCACCTCACACGGGCCGGCGGGGAGTTGGCGGCGGCCCTGCGCGGTTTCCTCGACCCCGGCCCCTCCGTGAACACCCCGCCGCGCGCCGATGACGCCCGGGCGACCGGCCCGGAAACGGGCGACGAACCCGCCCGGGAGGCCCCCGGGACGGGGCGGGGCGGCGGGGACGACGGGGATCCGCCCCCGTCGAACCCCCGTCGTCCCGACGACCAGGAGTGATCGGGGGCCGACGCCCGGACGTCGCTCCGGTACCGTGTTCCGCAGCGGGGATCCACCGAACACCACTGAGGGACACATGGGACTGACCATCGGGGTCGACATCGGCGGCACGAAGATCGCGGCCGGTGTGGTCGACGAAGCGGGCGCCATCCTCGAAACCAGCACCGTGCCGACCCCGCCGACCCCGGAGGGCGTCGTCGACGCCATCGCCGCCGCGGTCCGCACCGTCGGCGCCGGCTCCACGGCCGAGGCGGTGGGCATCGGTGCCGCCGGCTACGTCGACGACAAGCGGGCGACGGTGCTCTTCGCGCCCAACATCAAGTGGCGCCACGAGGCGTTGAAGGACAAGATCGAGCAGCGCGTCGGCATGCCCGTGGTGGTGGAGAACGACGCCAACGCCGCGGCCTGGGGCGAGTACCGGTTCGGCGCGGGCCGGGGCCACGAGGACGTCGTGTGCATCACGCTGGGCACCGGCCTGGGCGGTGGGATCATCCTCGGCGGCCGGCTGCACCGCGGTCGATTCGGCGTCGCCGGCGAGTTCGGCCACATCCGCATGGTGCCCGACGGGTTGCTCTGTGGTTGCGGCAGCCAGGGGTGCTGGGAGCAGTACGCCTCCGGTCGCGCCCTGGTGCGGTACGCCCGACAGCGCGCGGCGGCCGATCCCGAACGTGCCGCGGCCCTCCTCGAATTGGGCGACGGCACCCCCGAGGGCATCGAGGGTCGGCACATCAGCGAGGCCGCCAGGGCCGGTGACCCGGTCGCGGTCGACTCCTTCCGCGAGCTGGCCCGCTGGGCGGGCGCCGGACTGGCCGATCTGGCCTCCCTCTTCGACCCCTCCGCCTTCATCGTCGGCGGCGGCGTCTCGGACGAGGGCGACCTGGTGCTGGAGCCGATCCGCAAGTCCTTCCGCCGGTGGCTGGTCGGCGCCCGCTACCGGCCGCACGCCCGGGTGGTGGCGGCCCGTCTGGGCGGGCGCGCGGGCCTGGTGGGCGCCGCCGACCTGGCCCGGCAGGGCTGACCCCGGTGCGGTCCCGCCACCGGGGCGGGGGCGGGACCGTCGGGCGACGGGGCGCTCCACCGCCCCGGGGTCGTTTCGGAACACCTGGGATCGGTGTGGGCGGGTGAAGAGGAACGGGAGGGCGACCCCCGGCACCACCGGGGG
>NZ_VKHT01001079.1 GCF_014141535.1 Streptomyces alkaliphilus
GTCCACGACGGGCGGGAGAGTCATCGGCAGAGCTCCTCGACGGGGTCGACGGACGTGATCGGGGGCGGTGCCGCGTCGGGGGACCCGGGTTCGGGGAGCGGCAGACGCAGCTCGGTACCGGCGGATCGCACCGTGCGGTCGCTCGGCAGCAACCGACGGGCGGTGACGGGGTTCTCGCCGGTGTGGGGGTTGCGGGCGTGCGCCGGGTGGTGGTGTCCGGCGATCTCCAGACGCAGCCGGGTGCCGGCCGAAAGGCGGCGGGACATCGGGGGCAGCGGAACGGTGAACGACGCGGGGCGGCCGGCGGGGTCGCGACGACGGACCACGGCCGTGACGGCGGTCGGTGTTCCGCCCCCCGGCGGCAGGACGGTCAGCCGTACCGCCCAGTCGGCGACGGGGGTGTCGGCGACGCAGGTCAGCCGCACCTCGGGGACGCCCACGACGTCCAGGGGCGCGGTCAGCGGTTCCGTGGCGGCGGTGCACCGATCCGGGATCCCGTCGGTGGGAACGCCCAGGTCGTCGGAGCGCACCGGCCGGTCGGGGTCGGCGGTGAACCGGGAACCGCGCATCACCCGCAGGGGCACGCCGTCGCCGGCGCGGGTCGGGGCTTCCGCGTCGTCCCGCAGGGGGTGGGTCGACCACCGCGCCGGCCGCGTCCCCGGGTACGCCAGCCAGTGCGGGGTGTCGCCGAGCGCGGCGACACCGCTCCGACCGCCGGCCGGCCCGCCGGCCAGGGCGGTGCGGGCCCAGCGGGCCCAGAGCTCGCCGAGCGGCAGCCGGTGGGCGGGGTGGGCGTCCGGTCCGGGCTCGGCGGTCAGGCGGTGGCCCCATGGGCCCAGGAGCAGTCGGGCGGAGGGTCCGCCCCAGGTTCGCCACAGCCGCAGGGCCTCCGCGACGAACGGATCACCGGTTCCCGCCACGACCAGGAGCGGAACCCGGGCCCCCGGTGCCCGGCGCAGCACCTCGCCGGGTGCGGTGTGCCGCCACAGATCCGGCCAGGAGGGGAGGGGCCGACCCCCGCGCAGCGGCAGGTCCACCAGGGGGAGCGTGGTGAGGAGGCGGGGGTCGGCGTCGAGGGCGGCGGTCAGCGCGGTCTCGTCGGAGTCCGGACGGTCGCCGTGGGCGGCCCACCACCCGGCGCGGGCCAGCAGGCGTTCGGGGCCGGTCTCCTCGCGGGCGGTCTCGGCCGGGCCGAGGGCGGGGACGGCCGCGATCACGGCGTCGGCCCCGCGAGCGGCGGGCGTCCCCGGGGCCGGTGCGCCGGGCCCGAGCCCCTGGAGGAGGGCGCAGTGGGCGGCGTAGGAGGAGCCCACGGCGACGACGACGCCGTCGCTCCAGGCACGGGCCCGGATCCATCGGAGGGTGGCGGCGCCGTCGGCCGCCTCGTTCCGGTAGGGCCGCCAGTGGCCGGCGGATCCGTGACGGCCGCGCACGTCCTGCGCGACGGCGGCGAAGCCGCGGCGTGCCCAGGCGCGCAGCTCGGCGTGGTGACGGCGACGGTCATAGGGGGTGCGGATCAGGACGGTGGGGAACGGCCCCTCCCCCACCGGCAGGCAGACGTCGGTGGCCAGGGAACTGCCGTCGGCGGCGGGCACGCGGTGGGTGCGCGGGGTACGGG
>NZ_VKHT01000108.1 GCF_014141535.1 Streptomyces alkaliphilus
GCGTGCCCCCGCCCCGACGTGCCGGTCCGGGACCCCGGCCGAGAGCCTCAGGTCACGTCGTCCCAGCCGCCCGGACGCCGGCCGGTCGGGTCACCGGGCCCCGTGGCGGGGTCGACCCGGTCGGGGATACCGATGGACGAAGGGGTCAGGTCGATGTCGGAAGCCTCGTCCTCGGAGAGACCGGCGTCCGGGTCCCGACGACGCCGGCGGCGGTCGTTGAGCAGGGAGACCCCGACCGCGACGAAGTACAGGGCGGTGACCGGGATGGCCAGGGCGACCATGGACATCGGGTCGGTGGGGGTGACCGCGGCCGCGAAGACCGCGATGCCCAGAACCATCGCCCGCCACCAGCCGAGCATCCGTTGCCCGCTGACCACACCGCCGAGGTTGAGCAGGACCAGGATCAGCGGCAGCTCGAAGGCGAAGCCGAAGGCGATGGCCATCCGGACGGTGATGTCCAGGATGTTGTCCACCGTGACCAGGTTCTCGGCGCCCTCGGCGGTGAAGCCGAGCAGCACCGGGATGGCACGCGGCAGCAGCCAGTAGGCGAAGTAGCAGCCGGTCAGGAAGAGCGGCACGCCGACCGCGACCACGGCCCGGGTGTACTTCTTCTCGTGCTGGTGCAGGCCGGGCGCCACGAACGCCCACATCTGGTGCAGCCACACCGGCGAGGCGACGACCAGGCCGGCGAAGAGGGACACCTTGATGTAGGTGGTGAACGGCGAGGTCAGACCGTCCATGGTGAGCGACGCGCAGCGGCCGTCGAGTTCCTCGGGCGGCGTGCCGCGCGGGCAGGTGGGCAGCGGCGCGGTGAGCAGGTTCATGATGTCCTTGGCGAAGAACATCGCGACCACGGTGACCACCACGATCGCCGCCACGGCGACCGCCAGCCGGTTGCGCAGCTCCCGCAGGTGCTCGCCCAGTGGCATCCTGCCCTCGGGGTCGCGTTCGCGGGCGGCGCGTCGGCCGCGCCCGTTGCGGGCTTTCGCCCCGTCATCCGTGTGCCGGTTGCGGATCGACCCGAGCACCCCTCGTCCTCATCTCGTGCGGAGTCCGGCCGGCTCGTCCGGTCGGATCGGCCGGCCCCGTCTGCGACAGCGGGCCGACCGGCCCGGCGCTCAGCCCTGGTGGGTGCTGCTCCGCGGCTCCTCGACCGGACGGCCGCCGGTGACGTCACCGGGGGCGGCCTTGATGGTCTTGGGGGCGGGCGGTGCCTGCTGGTCATCCGTCTCCGGCGTGGCGGGGGCGTCGTTCTTCATCGCGCCGGTCTCGCTCTTGAGGATGCGCAGGGACTTGCCCAGCGCCCGCGCCGTATCGGGCAGCCGCTTCGCGCCGAAGAGCAGCACCACGACGGCGAGGATGATAACGATCTGCCACGGTCCGATCTGGCCCATATCCGTCTACCTTCTCCATACGGGGCTGCGCGGGGAGGTCCCTCGTGCCGGGGAGACCGCCCGGTGGTCCGGGGCCGGTTTCGGCGACACGTTGTGCACGCCCGGCAATCCTAACTCCCGGGGGTGAACACGGGGCAATGCCCGAACGTCGCCGAATGTGCGTGCCGCCGCCAGCCGGGTGACGGAGACGTGGTGCCGGGGGTGTTCACCGGGGCTCCCGGGGCGCCCGGGACTCCCGGGGCGCCCCTCGGGGCCGCGGGGCGCGAGCGGGTGACGAAGGACTCAGCGGGAGGTGTCCCCGGCGCGGTGCTCGGCGCTCCACTCCGCGCCCTTGCACAGGGTGGGACCGGTGACCCGCTCCAACTCCTCCGTGGCCCGGCCGATCCGCTCCGCGCTTCCGGCCACCGTCCGCGAGAAACGGTTCACCTCCAGTCCGACCCGAACGGCGAACACACCGAGCACGGCGACGCCGCCGAAGGCGAGGACCACATGGAGCATCGGCCAGAACATGCCCCGGAGACTACCCGTTCCGCCGGCGCCCGTCGGTGCCGGCCCGGCGGGGCCGGCGGACCCGCCGGCCCCGGTCACCGGTCACCGGTCGGTCACCCGGGATCCCCACCCGGACCCGGGGTTCACTCGTAGGCCGCCAGCGCCTCCCGGGCGGCGGTCACCGCGCTCTCGGCCAGCTCCGGCGGGGAGATGATCCGGCCGTCGCGCCCCAGCCGCAGGGCGAGCCGTCGCAACCCGGCCGGATCGGCGGTGCGCAGGGTGATCCGCAACCCCCCGTCGGGCAGTTCCTCGGTGGTCTCCGGCTGGTAGTACTCCGCCACCCACCGGCCCCCCGGCCCGACCTCGACGACCACCTCGGGATCGTCGGGGGCGGGCTGGACCAGGCCCGCGCTCAGGTCACGGGGCTCCAGCGCCGGGGGCTCGGCCCCGGCGTCGAGCACGTCGAGCCCGGCGACGCGGTCCAGCCGGAAGGTGCGGCGCGCCTCGGACCGGCGGCACCACGCCTCCAGATAGGTGTGACCGACGACGACCATGCGGATGGGATCGACCTCGCGTTCGGAGACGGCGTCGCGTCCCGGCGAGTAGTAGCGCAGCCGCAACCGGCGCCGCTCGGCCAGGGCCCGGTCCACGTCGGCGAAGACCTCGCCCTCGGACTCGAAGGTGACCGTCAGCCGCGAGCTGGCCCGGGCGGTCTCCCCGGCGGCCGCCTCCAGCTTGGCCGTGGCGGTGAGAAGGGCCTCCCGGTCCCCCTCGCGCAGGCCCGGCAGGGCGGCCACCGCGCGCGCCGCCACGAGCAGCGCGGTGGCCTCGTCCGCCGCCAACCGCAGCGGCTCGCGAGCGGCTCCGGAGACCGCCTCCGCGTTGTGCCACCAGATCTGTTCGCCGTCGGTGTCGATGTCCAGGAGGTCGCCGCCCCGGTAGCTGATCCCGCACATGGGCAGCAGGCGCAGGTCCGAGATCAGGGTCTCCTCGCCGACGCCGAAGGCGCGGGCGACCTCCTCCACCCGGGCGCCGGGACGGTCGCGCAGGTACGTGACCAGGGACAGCATCCGCCGGGTGCGGTCGATGGCGTTGGACGCCATGTGGGTGCCTCTTCTCCGCTGTTCTCGTTCGTCGTCCGTCTCTCGGCCCCCGGGGGTCCCGGGCGGTCAGCCCTTGGCCACCGCGCGCAGGCGATCGACCACGTCGGCCCGCAGATCGGCCGGTTCGAGGACCACCACGTCGGGACCGAACTCCGCCAGCCAGGCCCCCAGACCGTGGCCGTGCGGGATCTCCAGTTCGTCCCACTCCCCGTCGATCCGCCGCACCTCGTGCGCTCTGGCCCTCAGGGGGTAGCCCCGGTCGGCCCGCAGTCTGATCCGGGCCCGGCCCATCGCCGTCTCACCGGCCCAGGCGGCCACCGCCTCCCGGACCTCGACCCGGTCGGGGACCGGGGCGGTGAAGGAGCCGGCGCGGGAGGTGACCCGGCCCATGATGCGGGAGAGCCGGAAGACCCTGCGGGCTTTCCGGTCCCGGTCCCAGCCGGCCAGGTACCAGTGGCCGTGCCAGCACTCCAGGGCCCAGGGCTCCACCTGTCTGGTCTCGGGTCGGGCGGCGGTGGACTTGCGATAGGGGAAGGTGACGGGGCGGCGCTCCCGACAGGCGACCATCAGCGGTTCGAAGGCGGCGTCCCCACCGGGGATGCGGGGCTCGAGCACCGACCCGGAGTCGCGGTCGGTGTCGGCCTCGGGCATACCGGCCGCGCGCAGTTTCTGCAGAGCGCCGCTGGCCGCGCCGGCCAGTCGGGCCTGCTGCCACACCCGGGCCGCCAGGCCCAGGGCGGCGGCCTCCGCGACGTCCAGGGTGATGGGGGGCAGTCGGTTGCTGTCGGGGCGGGCGACGTAGGCGATCTCCCCGTCCACGCTCTCCACCGTCTCGATGACCATGCCCAGTTCGCGGAGGTCGTCCTTGTCCCGCTCGAACATGCGATTGAAGGCGTCCTCGCCGGACACCTCCAGGTACGCCTCGATGGTGGCGCGCAGCTCGCGCTTGGTGAGCGGCCGTCCGCTCCCGCGCAGGCACAGCGCCAGATTCATCAGCCGCTCGGCCTTGGGAATCGCCATCGCCGATCCGCCCTCTTCTTCGTGGAACACCCCGGTGACCGACCGTACCGCCATCACGACCCCGGGCGAAAGCTCGGGCCCGTTCCCCGACCGGGAGGAACGGGCCCTGGCTCGGGACTCCGGGGTCGGGCTCAGACGGAGACCAGGTCGCAGACGAAGATCAGGGTCTCCCCCGGCTTGATGGCGTTGCCCGCGCCGCGGTCGCCGTAGGCCAGGTGCGGCGGGATGACCAGCTGACGCCGACCGCCGACCCGCATGCCCTGCACGCCGCGGTCCCAACCGGCGATGACCTGGCCGGCACCGAGCTGGAACTGCAGCGGACGACCGCGGTTCCAGCTGGCGTCGAACTCCTCGCCGCTGTCGAAGGACACGCCCACGTAGTGGACGGAGACGGTGTCACCGGCCTTCGCCTCCGGGCCGTCGCCCTGCACGAGATCGGTGATCTGCAGGTCGGCCGGGGGCTCGCCACCCGGGAAGTCCACCTCGGGCTTGGTGTTGCTCACGCGTTGCTCCTGTTGATGTATGCGTGGGTGTGGTGACCACGACGGGCCGCACCGGTCCCCGATGGGTCCGTCGCGGGGTCGGCGCGGGGCCCCGGCACTCGGGGCGCCGGGGCCCCGCGCCCGCTCCCGGTGCCGGGCGGCGCCGGGAGCGCCCGCGGGGCCGCCGCGACGACGGGCCCGCGGGACGCGCGGGATGCCGGGGCGGGGCCCCGGCTCAGACGGCGTCCAGGATGTCGACGACGAAGACCAGGGTCTCCTCCTGGAGGTCGTGTCCCTCGGAGGCTCCGTAGCCCTTGTCCGGGGGGATGACCAACAGGACCCGATCGCCGACGTTGCTGCCGACCAGGACCTCGTCCCAGCCCTGGATCACCTGGCCGACACCGATGCCGAACTTGGCGGCGGCGTCGCGGCTCCAGGAGGAGTCGAAGACCTCGCCGTCGCTCCAGGCGGCGCCGGTGTACTGGGCGATGAGTTGGGTGCCGGCCTCCACCTCGGGGCCGTCACCCTCGATGAGGACCTGGGAGCGCAGCTCCTGCGGCGGGTCCTCGCCCTCGGGGATGGTGATCTCGGCGGGCTCCGTCCCCTCGGCCTCCACCTCGGGCATGCCCTCCTCCACCGGGGCCTGCTCGCCCTCGACCCGACCCTGCGCGTCGATCACGGTGACCACGTCGTAGACGAAGACGACGCTGTCGCCCTCCTCGAAACCGAGCTGGGTGGCGATGTCACCGATCAGCTCCACGGCCGAGCCCTGGACGACCACCCGGCTTCCCTCGTTGACACCGATCAGCGGTTCGGTGGCGGCGGGCGGCAGCAGGTCGTCGACGTTCACCCGGAGAGCGGCGTAGACCGGCCCGGAGTCCTCCTGCTCCTCCCCGCCCTCGGGGTCGGCGACCATGGGGCGCCAGGTGTTGACGAGGTCCTCCTGCTCGGCGTCGGGTGAACGCACCAGGAGGCCGGTCCGCAGGAAGTCGCCGTCGGACACCTCGGGACCGTCGCCCTGCACCAGGACGTCGACCCGGGTCTCCTCGGCTCGCTCGGCGTCCTCCTCGACGGTGACCTCGGGCTCCTCACCCATGTCTCCGGTCACCGTGGCGACCGGCCAGGAGGCGGTCGCGCCGTCGCCGTCGCCGGAATCGCCATTGCCGGAATCGCCGTTGCCGCAGGCGGCCGTCAGCAGGAGGGCCGGTACGGCGAGCACCGCGACGAGGCGGTGTGCTCTCTTCGTGGGGATCATCAGTCCAACTCGCGGTAGAGGGGGTGGGGGCGGAACCCTCCGGTCCCGCCCCACCCTACGGCCTCACCCGACGAAGCCGGTGCCGCTCGCCCCGGGCGGGGCGGCGGCGGTCACATCCCCGCGATGAGCTTCTCCACCCGCTCGTCGACCGAGCGGAAGGGGTCCTTGCACAGCACGGTGCGCTGCGCCTGGTCGTTGAGCTTCAGGTGCACCCAGTCGACGGTGAAGTCCCGGCGCTGCTCCTGGGCCCGCCGGATGAAGTCGCCGCGCAGCCGGGCCCGGGTGGTCTGCGGGGGCACCGACTTGGCCTGGAAGATCTTCAGGTCGTTGCAGACCCGTTTGGCCTGCCCGCGCCGCTCCAGCAGGTAGTACAGGCCGCGCCGGCGGTGGATGTCGTGGTAGGCCAGGTCCAGTTGGGCGACCCTGGGGTTGGACATGGACAGGCCGTGCTTGGTCCGGTAGCGCTCGATGAGCCGGTACTTCATCACCCAGTCGATCTCGGTCTCCACCCGTTCCAGCCGCTCCTCCCGCACGGCCTCCAGGGTGCGGCCCCACAGTTCCAGCACCCTGGCGGTGATACCGGTGCGGGTGCCGCGGCGCTCGCAGAAGTCCACCGCCTTCTCGTAGTACTCCTGCTGGATCTCCAGGGCGGATGCCTCCCGCCCGGTGGCCAGGCGCACCTTGCGCTGTCCGGTGATGTCGTGGCTGACCTCACGGATCGCCCGAATGGGATTCTCCAGGGTGAGGTCCCGCATGACCGTGCCGGCCTCGATCATCCGCAGCACCAGGTCCGTGGCCCCCACCTTGAGCAGCATGGTGGCCTCGGACATGTTGGAGTCACCGACGATCACGTGCAGTCGGCGGTAGCGCTCGGCGTCCGCGTGCGGCTCGTCCCGGGTGTTGATGATCGGACGGGAGCGGGTGGTCGCGGAGCTGACCCCCTCCCAGATGTGCTCGGCGCGCTGGCTGACGCAGTACACCGCGCCGCGGGGGGTCTGCAGGACCTTGCCCGCGCCGCAGATCACCTGGCGGGTGACGAGGAAGGGGATGAGGACGTCGGCCAGGCGGGAGAACTCGCCGTGCCGGGCCACGAGGTAGTTCTCGTGGCAGCCGTAGGAGTTGCCGGCGGAATCGGTGTTGTTCTTGAACAGGTACACATCACCGGCGATGCCCTCCTCGTGCAGCCGGCGCTCGGCGTCGACGAGCAGACCTTCCAGGATCCGCTCGCCCGCCTTGTCGTGGGTGATCAACTCGATGACGTTGTCGCACTCGGGGGTGGCGTACTCGGGGTGCGAGCCCACATCGAGGTAGAGCCGGGCACCGTTGCGGAGGAAGACGTTGCTGCTGCGGCCCCATGACACGACGCGGCGGAAGAGGTACCGGGCCACCTCGTCCGGGGACAGCCGGCGCTGTCCCCGGAAGGTGCAGGTGACCCCGTACTCGTTCTCCAGCCCGAAGATTCGGCGGTCCATGAATGAACAGTACGCCCGGGAGCGCCGGAACAAACCGGCTCCGACGCGCCGGGGCGATCATTTACGGGGACCGACCGCTCCGCCGGGCCCTCCGGATCCCGACACCCCCGGCGCCTCGACACCGAGAGGAAGCGCCGGCTCGGTGGGAGCCGCGCCCGGGGTCGGCGCCACCGCGGTTCCCACCACGGGCGCCGCGCGTCGCACAGGCGTGCCCAGCGCCCCACGGGTCGCCACCAGCACCAGCACCGCCGCGACCCCGCCGACCGACGAGACGGCGAAGCCCGCCCCGGGCCCCCAGCGGTCCAGGATCGGCCCGGTGGCGGCGGTACCCAGCGCCGAGCCCACGCCGAAGGTGGTGACCAGCCAGGAGAACGCCTCGGTGACGGTGCCCGTCGGGGCGTGCCGGTCGATGACCACGAAGGCACAGGCCAGGGTGGGCGCGAGGAAGAGCCCGGCGAGCGCCGCGAGGGCGGTCATCGGAACCAGCGAGTCCGGCGCGAACAGCAGGGGCAGGTAGCCCGCCGCCAGCGCGACCACCAGCAGACGCAGACGCCGCTCGGGCTCCCCGGTCCAGTGCCGGGCCCCGTACAGCAGGCCGCCGAGCAGGGCCCCGGCACCGAGGCCGGAGAGCAGCCAGGTGGAGGCCAGCTCGTCGCCGCGCACCTCCGCCCAGGCCACGGCGGCCACGGCGATCGCCCCCAGCGCCGCGCCGATGAAGAAGAACGCGCCCAGGAGCGACAGAAGACCCGGTGAGCGCAGGGCCCCGAGCCAGTGCGCCTCGCGCGGCGCGCTGCGCCAGCGGCGGGAGGGTTCGGAGACGACCACGGAGAGCGCCCCCAGGACACCGAGCACGTTGATCACCAACAGGGCGACGGCCGGGGACCAGACCCCGGCCAGGACCAGCACCACCAGGGGGCCGGCGGCGAACATGATCTCCTGGGCCACCGCGTCCAGGGCGTAGGCGCGGTGGAGCATCCCCTCCCCGCGCAGGACGCTCGGCCACAGCGCCCGCAGGCCACCCTCCAGGGGCGGGGTGGTCAGACCGGAGATCAGGACGGCCGCGTGGGCGAGGGGCAGGGGGTCGATGCCGGAGACCGCGAAGGTTCCCATGGCCAGGGCGGAGACCAGGGCCGAGGGGAGCATCACGCGTGGCTGGCCGTACAGGTCCGCCAGGCGTCCCAGGAGGGGCTGTCCGACCGCGGTGGCCAGGCCGTAGAGGCCCGCCAGGAGCCCGGCGAGGGGGTACCCACCGCCCTCGACCCGGACGAAGATCACGATCGCGAGCGCGGCGGTGCCGTAGGGCAGTCGTCCCACGAGGGTGCCGACGAGCAGCCGGGTCGTGTGCCGGGCGCGCAGCAGCTCCAGGTAGCCGGTGGCCATCGGGACATCCTCCGAGGGGGCGGGGCGGGCGTGGAGCC
>NZ_VKHT01001080.1 GCF_014141535.1 Streptomyces alkaliphilus
AGGTACGCCTCCATCAGCCGCCGGCCCAGCCCCCGACCCTGTCCCTCGGGGAGCAGGTCGATGTGCAGGTGGGCGGGGTGAAGGGCGGAGAACTCCGGCACCAGCATCCGCTCGGCGTGGTGCAGCAGGTCCCGCATCTCCTCGTCCGGCGTGCTCGGGGACCCCACCGGAGCCGGATGACGGTCGGCCACGGTCGGCAGCCACCGCTCGCGGAACGCCCGGAAGAAGGCGGTGCTGTCCGCCGTGCCCACGATGTAGCCGAGCACCCGGCCGTCCTCCTCCGCGACCCGCACCAGATCCGGCTCCAGGGCGACGTACGGGCGCAGGAAGAGGTCGGGCAGCAGATCGTGGTCCCGGTACAGCTCCCGGGCGTCACCGCCGAGGTGGCCGGTGCGTACGCAGATGTCGGACAACGCCCCGAGGTCCTCCGGGCGTTGGAGGCGAACCACGGCATCGGTCGAGGTCATGCGGCCATCCTGGGGGTGCTTCGCGGCCCGCACAAGGGGGGACGCGCGAGGGGCCGCGCAGGGGGAGAAGGGCCCGGCCGGCCCCGGTTCCCGTGGCCCCGGGGCCGCCTGCGGTGCGGCTCAGCGCGGACGCGCCGGCTCCGGGGCGGTTCCCTCCCGCGGCCCGCGCAGCTTCTCCAGAGTCAGCCCGGTCGGGTCCACCTGCTCGATGCCCGCCGCGTCCAACGCCTCCTTGAAGTGCCGGCGCATGGCGCGCTCGGCGGCCGCCGCCCGCCCCGGCTGCACCTTCGCCGTGACCTTGATGACCATCGACTCCAGGGAGACCGACTCCAGCCCGAGCACCTCGGGGGTCTCCCACAGTTGCTCGTCCCACGGCTCCCGGCGCGCCAGGTCGGCCCCGGCCTCCTCCAGGACCCGGTGCACCCGCCCCGGGTCGGCGTCGCCCCGGACCTCGATCTCCACCGCCGCCGTCGCCCACCCCTGGCTGAGGTTGCCCACACGCTTGATCTCGCCGTTGCGCACGTACCAGACCTCGCCGTCGTCGGCCCGCAGGGTGGTGACCCGCAGGCCGATCTCCAGCACGGTCCCGGTGGCCTCGCCCGCGTCGATCCGGTCCCCCACCCCGTACTGGTCCTCCAGCAGGATGAACATGCCGGTCAGCACGTCGGTGACCAGGTTGCGGGCACCGAAGCCCAGCGCCACGCCCACGATGCCCGCGCCCGCCACCAGCGGGCCGAGTTGGATGCCGAGCTGGTCCAGCACCATCAGGGCGGCCGTCCCCGTCACCATCAGCGAGGCGACGCTGCGCAGCACCGAGCCGATGGCCGCCGCCCGCTGACGTCGGCGCTCGGGATGGGCCAACGGGTCCCGGGCCCCGCCGCGGGCCGCCGGGCGATCGGAACGCCCCACCCTCTCCACGGCCCGGGTGATGGCCCGGCGCAACACCGCGCGCACCACCACGGCGACGATCACGATCAACAGGATCCGCAGTCCGCCGGCGACCCACTTCTCCCAGTTCTCCTCTATCCAGGTCGCCGCCTCGGCGGTCGACGGGGAGGTCTCGCCGAGGACCGCGAGGAACCCCGGTGACCCCGGAGGTCCCGGTGACCCCGGGGTCGGGGAGGAGGAGAGGGACGGGGAGAACGGGAG
>NZ_VKHT01001081.1 GCF_014141535.1 Streptomyces alkaliphilus
GGTCGGGCGGGGGACGAGGCCGTCTTCGGCGGCGGCAAGGTCATCCGCGAGTCCATGGGACAGTCCCGGGCCGCCCGGGCCGAGGGCACCCCGGACACCGTGATCACCGGGGCGGTCGTCATCGACCACACCGGGATCGTCAAGGCCGACATCGGCATCCGCGACGGGCGGATCGTCGCCCTGGGCAAAGCCGGCAACCCCGAGACGATGAACGGTGTCCATCCCGATCTCGTGATCGGCCCGGAGACCGAGGTGATCGCGGGCAACGGCCGACTCCTCACCGCCGGGGCGGTGGACGCCCACGTCCACTTCATCTGTCCCCAACTGGTGGACGAGGCACTGGCCTCCGGCGTCACCACCCTCCTGGGCGGTGGCACCGGGCCGGCCGAGGGGACCAGGGCCACCACCGTCACCCCCGGCTCATGGCACATCGCCCGGATGTTGGAGGCGATGGACGACCTTCCCGTCAACATCGGCCTGCTCGCCAAGGGCAGCACGGTGTCCCGCGAGGCGATGCTGAACCAGCTGCGCGCGGGCGCCGTGGGTTTCAAGATCCACGAGGACTGGGGGGCGACCCCCGCCGTCATCGACGCCTGCCTGGGAGTGTGCGAGGAGACCGGCGCACAGCTCGCCATCCACACCGACACCCTCAACGAGGCCGGTTTCGTCGCCGACACGCTGACCGCCGTCGCCGGCCGTTCGGTGCACACCTTCCACACCGAGGGGGCGGGTGGGGGACACGCCCCGGACATCATCACGGTGGTCTCCGAGCCGCACGTGCTCCCGAGTTCGACCAACCCCACCCGGCCCCACACCGTCAACACCGTCGAGGAGCACCTCGACATGCTGATGGTCTGCCACCACCTGAACCCGGCGGTTCCCGAGGACCTGGCCTTCGCCGAATCCCGTATTCGCCCCACC
Source organism: Streptomyces alkaliphilus (assembly GCF_014141535.1). GTDB lineage: Bacteria > Actinomycetota > Actinomycetes > Streptomycetales > Streptomycetaceae > Streptomyces > Streptomyces alkaliphilus. The sequence continues at coordinate 922 of NZ_VKHT01001081.1, forward strand.
ACCATCGCGGCCGAGGACATCCTGCACGACCTCGGCGCCATCTCGATCATCTCCTCCGACTCCCAGGCGATGGGGCGTATCGGCGAGATCGTGCTGCGCACCTGGCAGACCGCGCACGTGATGAAGGTCCGTCGGGGCCCCCTGCCCGGCGACGGGCCGGCCGACAACCACCGGGTGCGCCGCTACGTCGCCAAGTACACGATCAACCCGGCGGTCGCGCAGGGCATCGGCCACGAGGTGGGATCGGTGGAGCCGGGCAAGCTGGCCGACCTGGTGCTGTGGGAGCCGGCGTTCTTCGGGGTCAAACCGCTGCTGGTGCTCAAGGGGGGACAGATCGTCCTCGCGCAGATGGGGGACGCGAACGCCTCCATCCCCACCCCCCAGCCGGTGTTGCCGCGCCCGATGTTCGGCGCGCTGGGCCGGGCGCCGGGTGCGAACTCGGTCGTCTTCGTCTCCCCATTGGCGCTGGAGGCCGGGTTGCCCGACCGCTTGGAGCTGTCCAAGCGGTGGGTGCCGGCCGGGGACACCCGTCGGATCGGCAAGGCCGACATGCGGGAGAACGACGCCCGGCCCGACGTCCGGGTGGATTCCGACAGCTTCTCCGTCACCATCGACGGCGAGCCGGTGGTCCCCGCCCCCGCCCCCGTCCTTCCCATGGCACAGCGCTACTTCCTGTTCTGACCGCTGTCTCTTAT
>NZ_VKHT01001082.1 GCF_014141535.1 Streptomyces alkaliphilus
GGTTCCGGGTCGGGCCGGGGCTCCGGCTCCGGTCGTGGTTCCGGTTCGGGCCCGGGCTCGACACCGGGATCCGGTGTCCCCGGCGCGGGTTCCGCGGGCACCGCGGGTTCCTCCGGGGCGGGCCCCTGCGCCGGTGGCTCCGTCGGTGGCTCGGGCGGGGTCTTTGGCGGAACCTCCGCCGGAACGGCCGGCTCCTCGACGGTCACCGGCGCGACGGCCTCCGGAGCTGCCGCCGGTACCGGGGCCGGTGCCTCCGGCGCGGGGTCGCCGTCGGCGATCGGCGCGGGTTCCGGCTCCGGCCGGGGCGGTTCGGGTGCCGGGCCGGGAGCCGCAGCCGGGGGCGGCGCGGCGACGGCCGGCTCCGGGGAGTCCCCGCCGAGCACGGCGACCGCCACGGCCGCCGCGCCCGCCGCCGCCACCACACCGGCGGCCAGGGCGAGCTTGAGCGGCAGGGCCAACCCCTCGGCCGCCACCGCTCCGGTGACACCCGTTCCGCCGGCGCCGGCCGACCCCGCGCCGGTCGATCCGCCTCCCGCGCTCCCGGTCGCGCCGCCGCCCGCTCCGGCACCGGCGACACCGGCCGCCGCGAGGAACTTCGGCACGTAGCCGGCCGCGAGCCAACCGATCACGGCGATCGGCAGCACCGCGCGCAGGTGCTCGTTCATCTCCCGGACCTCGAGCGCCGCCGTCCGGCAGGCCGCGCACTGCTCCAGGTGGTGACGCAGGCCCCGTTCGGCTCGCGCCCGCAGGCCGCCCCGGGCGAAGGCCCCGAGCCGGTCCGCGTACCGGGCGCACTCGCCGCCCGTGGTCAGGGCCCGGCTGACGTGGGCCTGGAGGTACGCCTGCCGCAGACCCTCACGGGCTCGGTGGGCCAGCGCGGCGGTCGCGTTCGGCGTCAGGCCCAGCAGCGGGGCGACCTCGCGCGGGGAGGCGTCCTCGACGGCGGTGTGCCACAGCACCGCCTGCCAGCGTTCGGGCAGGCTGCGGAACGCCCGGACCGCCATCGACCGCTCGGCGTCCTCCATGGCGCGGACCTCGGCCGGCGCCTCCCGACCGTCCCCGTCGCCACCGACGCCGGCGCCGACCCGTCCCGCGCTCCCCGATCCACCGGCGGACCCGCCGGCCGCGCCGGTGTCGGCGAACTCCACGAACGTCGCGAAGTCCTCCACCAGTTGTTCGCGGCGCGCGCCTGCCGTCCAGGTCGCCGCCACCCGCCGCACCGACGTGAAGAGGTAGGCGCGCACCGCCGAGGACGGGCCGGCGCCACCGCGCACGGCCTGCAGGGTGGCGGCGAACACCTCGTTGGTGAGGTCCTCGGCGGTGTGATCGTCCCGACAGCAGGTTCGGGCGTACCGGCGCACGGCGGCGGCGTGCCGCCGGTACAGCTCCTCGTACGCGCCGTCATCGCCCTCCCGCATCCGGCGCAGCAACTCGGCGTCGGCCGGCCCGGCCACCGCTCGCGCGTCGGCCCCCCGGCCGCGCGGGCGGGGAATTCGCTGGCGGGGGACGCGTTCCACCCCGGCCGGCGGGTCGGCGCCATCCGGGGCCGTGTCGCCGGGGCCCCCCGCCCCGTCCGGCGCGGGCGGGTCCGTCCTCGCCCCCGCCCGTGCCGTGT
>NZ_VKHT01001083.1 GCF_014141535.1 Streptomyces alkaliphilus
CCACCGGCCGGAGGACGGACCGGGTGGCTCCTCCCGGGGCGCCTCCCGGGACATCGGGGGCGGGGGCCGGCGTCGCCCCGGGGGTGACGCCGGCCGACATCGGGAGGACCGGGGGAGCCATGGACGTCTCCTGTGCGTACTGCGGACGGGTTCCCCGCGGGGACGTGCCCCGCGGGTGTGGGCGGCGCTCCGCTCAGGCCCCGCCGGACGCCGTGGAGGTGGCCACGGCCTCCGTGTCCATGTGCGCCACCTCCCGGACGTGGCCGTCGGGGTCCCGGAAGCTCGCCACGTACATCGGGCCCTCGTCCATCACCGGCTTCCACGGCTCGGCGCCCGCCGCCAGTGCGCGGGCGAGCAGGTCGTCGACCTCCGCGCGGCCGGAGGCGGAGAGGGCGACCAACACCCCGGTGCCCGCCTCGGGGTCGGCCGGGGGGCCGTTGATGAACTCCTCGAAGTGCTCCTCGGTGAGGAGCATGACGCCGATGTTCTCCTCGATCTCGACCCAGGTGGCGCGATCGTCGGAGAAGTCCTCGTTGAAGGAGAAGCCCAGCGCCGCGAAGAACTGCCGGGAGCGGGCGAGGTCCCTCACCGGCGGATTCACGAAGATCATGCGCATCATGGTGCCTCCCGGGCACGTGTGGCGCGGTCCGTCGGACGCTGTCGCCCGACCGCGGGAAACCGCGCCCGACCTGCCCCGACGCCCCCGCGGAGATCGCCGGGGAGGCCGTACTTGCAAACTAACAGCGGCCACTGACAGACGCGCATCGAAGACTGCGTCACCCGCATCGATTCCCCCGGCCCCCGGGTAGCATCGAAGACGGAGGGACCTCCCCGACCGGCGGAAACGGACGGGACACGAGGCGCCGATGCGCGGAACGGACGGCACGACACACATGGGCGGCAGGGCGAGCACTCCGGACGCTGTGACCAAGCGCAGCTACGACGACGCCTGCGGGGCGGCGCACGCCCTCGACCTGGTCGGTGAGCGCTGGGCCCTGCTGGTCGTGCGCGAACTGCTCCTCGGCCCCAAGCGGTACAGCGACCTCCTCGCCGACCTTCCCGGCATCAGCACCACCGTGCTCTCCCACCGCCTCACCGAGCTGGAGCGCGGCGGGGTGGTGCGGCGCCGCGAACTGCCCCCGCCCGCCGCCTCCCGGGTCTACGAACCCACCGAGTGGGGGGCGGAGCTGGAGCCGATCATCATGGCGTTCGGCCGCTGGGGCGCCCGCTCCCCGGCGCACCGCCGGGACGCCCACCTGAGCGTCAACTCCCTCGTGCTCTCGCTGCGCACCAACTTCGACGCCGCCCGCGCGGCCGGCGTGCGTGCGGCGGTGCTGCTGCGCCCCGACGGGCGGCCCTTCCTCGCCCGGGTGGCGGAGGGTCGACTGGAGGTGCGGCCGGTGGAGCCGGACCGTGTCCCGGCCCCCGCGAGCGATACCGACGGGGCCGGTGGGTCCGGCCCGCGCGCCGCCGTCACCGGCCCGCCCGCCGGACTGGCCGCCGTCGTCTACGGAGGGGTGGGCCTGGAGGAGGCCCACGAGGCGTTCGGCGTGGAGGTCACCGGTGACCGGGAGACCGCCCGCCGCTTCCTTTCCCTGTTCACCCTCCCCGACC
>NZ_VKHT01001084.1 GCF_014141535.1 Streptomyces alkaliphilus
GGATGGCCGTGGAGGTGACGGACCGGCCGCGTCCGCCGACGCGTCCGCGGGGCCGCCGTGATCGGGCCCAGCTCTCCCGGGCGACCGCCCTGCCGTTGATCTTCGGCATCGTCGCCGTGATGCCGCTCGCGGTCGCGGCGCAGTCGGGTGAGGGGGTGCGGGACACCGCCTTCGTGCTCCAACTCGCGCTCGCCTGCTACGCCGGCGTGCGGCTGTGCGCGATGGTGCTCTCCGGCCGGCGCCGGCTGATCCAGGGCGCCTTCTGGCTCTTCTGTTACCTGGCCATGGGCATCGCCCCGCTCGCGCAGAGCGTGCTGGGCCGGGATCCGACCCCGGTGCTCGGTCCCCGCTCGGACACCGTGGCGGCGACCGCCCTGGTGCTCCTGGGACTGGTGGCCTTCGACGTGGGCGCGATGCTCGCCCGTCACCGACCGCCGCTGGACGACCGGAACCGCCCGCCGGCCCGGGTGCACCGCACCCGGCTGTACCTGCTCATCGGCGTGGCGTACGCGGGCTCGCTGCTGTTCATCGCCTCGCTGGGACCGGAGGTCTTCTTCAGCAGTCGGCAGGAGTTGGGCGAGAGCCTGGAGGGGGCCGACGGCGGGGACGGGGGCGAGGCGGGCAACGCGCTGCTGCGCGGCTTCGGCACGGTGCCGGTGTTGCTGGCCCTGCTGTTCACCACCCGTTGGCTGGTGACCTCCCGTCGGGCGCGGCGCAGCCCCTCGGTGCTGTTGCCGTGGGCCGGTCTGGTGGCGCTCAACATCGTGGTGAACAACCCGATGTCCAACCCCCGGTACTGGTTCCTGACGGTGATGTTCGCCCTCCTGTTCACCCTCTTCCCGCGCAGCCCGGTGATGTACCGGACCTCGCTGGCGCTGGGCGTGGTGATGGCGCTGCTGGTCTTCCCCTTCGCCGACCGCTTCCGGTACGACGAGGACGGGCACCGGCCGATGGACGCCGACTCGGTGCTGGAACCGCTGGTGGTCAAGGACTACGACCAGATCCCCATGTTCGCCAACACCATCACCTACGCCGACGACGGCCAGGGGCACACCTACGGGAAACAGCTCAGCGGTTCGCTGCTGTTCTTCGTGCCGCGCTCGCTGTGGGAGGACAAGCCGGTGGACACCGGGGTGCGGGTGGGTGAGTGGATGGGGACCACCAACACCAACCTCTCCGCCCCTTTGTGGGCCGAACTGTGGTTGGACTTCGGGCCGTTGGGGATGACCCTCGGCTTCCTGGCGCTGGGGTACGCGGCGGCCCGCACCGATCGGCGGTACGTGCAACGGACGGTGGACGACCCCTCCCCCGGCAACATCCCGGCGATCGTGGTGCCGGTGGTCGCCGGGTACTCCTTCATCCTGCTGCGCGGGCCGCTGTTGCAGGCCACCGGGCGGATCGCGATCGCCGCCATCTGCCTGGCGTTGGTCACCACCTTCCGGGACGATCCACGCCGACACCTGGAGTGACGGTCCGGTGCCCGTCCCGGGGCGCCCCGACGCGGGGATCCCGTTCGGCGCCGGTGGGGATTCGCGTCGCCCGCGGGGGGCGGGCGGAGCGTTCGAGGCGCCCGGGTCGGGAGGGAGGACGGTGTCCTCAGG
>NZ_VKHT01001085.1 GCF_014141535.1 Streptomyces alkaliphilus
CCCGCGCCCCGGTCACGCGGACGGTGGACGCGGCGGCTCTCCCGTCCATCCGCAGACCTCGCCCCAACCCTTCCACTCGCCGCCGCACGGCACCCCGCAGCAGCCGGCCCGGCCCAAGGCGGACGAGCGACGTCCGTGACCATCCCCCGCGGTTCCGCCGCGACCACCGACGCGCCCCGGCCGGCGTCCTCCTCCACCCCGGGTGATTCCCTCACCCTCGGGGTGGAGGAGGAATTCCTGCTGGTCGATCCCCGTACCGCGCGGACCGCGCCCGAGGCCGCGCGGGTACTGGCGCGCGTCGAGGCCGACCCGCCCCCCGCTGGAGGCGGGTACCGGCCCGAACTCCACGCCACCCAGGTGGAGGCGGCCACCGGGGTGTGCACCTCCCTGACCGGTGGCGGGGGAGTCGCCGGCCAGCTGACGGAGCTGCGGGCCCGCCTGGCGGCGGCCGCCCGGGAGGAGGGCGTCCTCGCCGTGGCCTCCGGAACCCCCGTACTCGGCAGCGGGACGACGCACATCACCCCGGGGGATCGGTACGAGCGCATCGCCGCCCACTACGCCGGGACGATGGACCACTACGAGATGTGCGGCTGCCACGTGCACGTCGGTGTCCCGGACGCCGAGACCGCCGTGGTCGTCGTCAACCGTCTGCGTCCCTGGCTGCCGATCCTCCTCGCCCTCTCCGTCAACTCACCGCTCCACCGCGGGCGGGACCGCGGGTTCGCGAGCTGGCGGATCGCCGAGGAGACGCGTTTCCCCGGGGCCGGCGTGCCGCCGTGGTTCGACTCCGCGGCCCATCACAGCGCCGTCCTGGACCGCATGGTGGAGACCGGGGCGTTGGTCGACCACGGGATGACCTTCTGGCTGGCCCGCCCCTCCCCCCGCCACCCCACGGTGGAGGTGCGGGTCACCGACACCGCGACGACGGTCGACGAGGCCGTGCTGCAGGCCGGCCTGGTGCGCGCCCTGGTGCGTACCGCCCTCACCGACGCCGAACGGGGTCTCGCGGTGCCCCGCCCCGATGACCAGGAGGCGGCGGCCGCCCTGTGGAACGCCGCCCGCCACGGCCCGAACGGCCCCCTGGTCCACCCCCTCACCGGGCGGCTCGGTCCGGGACGGGAGGCGGTGGAGACACTCCTGGAGGCGGTGACGCCGGCGCTGGAGGAGAGCGGTGACCTCTCCACCGTGCGTGACCTGCTCGCCGCCCTGCGGAGCACCGGGACCGGCGCCGACCGCCAGCGCGCCGCGTGGCGGGAGGGCGGTCCCCGGGCCGCGATCGCCGTCTCGGCGATCCCTCTCCCCGGCGAGCCGGGATCCGTGTTCGATCCCGGCACGCCGTACGCCCTCGACCCACCGCGAGGGCTTCCCCGGATTCCCGACACCCCCGCGGGTGTCGGCGCGCCGACGAACCGGCGCGCCCCCACCCTCGCCGGCACCGCGGCCGGCACACCGAGCCCGGCAGCGCCGCCGGAGCCGGAGGCACGGCGGGAGGACCCCCCGTCGCCCTTCCACTTCGACCCCGCGAGTCCGTCGCGGGCCCAGGAGCCGCCATATGCCTGAGCAGATCCTCACCCGCCCCCTTCCCGTCACCGGGCGTCGCC
>NZ_VKHT01001086.1 GCF_014141535.1 Streptomyces alkaliphilus
TTTTTTTTTTTTTTTTATTCATCCGTCTACCACCGACCGCTCCACTTGACGCATCGTCGGCAGCGTCCGATGTGTATAGTCGACAGCGTGACCGTCCCCCGGGGCCCGCGGGGGACGGTCACGTGTCGGGAGCGGGCTCCCCGGGGGTCAGGGACGGAAGACGACCTTCACCGCGCCGTCCTCCTTGTGCTGGAACATCTCGTAGGCGCGCGGCGCCTCGGACAGCGGCAGGTGGTGGGTGGCGAAGTCGTCCACGCCCAGGGGGTCCTGCGAGCCCTCGATCAGCGGCAGGATCTCCGGCACCCAACGGCGGACGTTGGCCTGGCCCATGCGCAGGGTGACCTGCTTGTCGAAGAGCGTCATCATCGGCAGCGGATCCGCCTCCCCGCCGTAGACCCCGCTGAGGGAGATGGTGCCCCCGCGCCGCACCATGCCGATGGCCAGGTACAGGGCGGCGAGGCGATCGATCCCCGCGGTGGTGAAGACCTTCTCGGCCAGCTTGCCGGGCAACATGCCACCGGCGGTCTGCGCCAGTTTCCCCGCGGGGCTGCCGTGCGCCTCCATGCCGACCGCGTCGATGACGGAGTCCGGGCCGCGACCACCGGTGCGGTCGCGGACCTCGGCGGTGATCTCCTCCGTGTCGTCGAGGTCGGTGGGGTCGAGCGTCTCCACCCCGCGTGCCCTGGCCCGCTCCCGCCGCTCGGGGACGGGATCGATGCCGATCACCTTCCCCGCCCCGCGGTGCAGGGCGATGCGGCAGGCCATGTCACCGATCGGCCCCAGGCCGAGGACCGCGAGGGTGCCGCCGGGCGGGATGTCCGCGTACTCCACCGCCTGCCAGGCGGTGGGCAGCACGTCGGACAGGTACAGGTAGCGGTCGTCCCCCGGGCCCTCGGGCACCTTGATCGGACCGTAGTCGGCGCGCGGGACACGCAGGTACTCGGCCTGCGCCCCCGGCACCGAGCCGTAGAGCTTGGTGTAGCCGAACAGCGCCGCCCCGGAACCCTGTTCCCGCACCTGGGTGGTCTCGCACTGCGTCTGCAGCCCGCGTTCGCACATGAAACAGCGACCACAGGCGATCTGGAAGGGCACCACCACCCGGTCCCCGGGGGCGAGGTTCCCCACCCCGGAGCCGACCTCCTCCACCACGCCCATCGGTTCGTGGCCGAGGATGTCACCGGGCGTCATGAACGGCCCCAGGACCTCGTAGAGGTGCAGGTCGGAGCCGCACAGACCGCTGGAGGTCACACGGATGATCGCGTCGGTGGGTTCCTCCACCCGCGGGTCGGGGACCTCCTCCACCCGCACGTCCCGCTTCCCGTGCCACACGGTCGCCTTCATGGTCTCTCCTCCGCGTCGTGGTCGATGCCCGGCGGCCCTCCGGCTTCCGGATGCCGGCAGCGTGCCGAACGGACCGGACGGGGCTACACCCATCGGCGTTCACCCCTCCTCCGCCCGGTTGTCTGCGGGTACCCCTCGCGTCCCGCTTCACTCGCGTTCGCCCGCTTCACGGCGCCTTCGGGATACTTTCGGGGTGATTCGCCGCTCCCCGCCGTCGGGGGCCCGGAGGGCTCGACCTCTCCTCCCATCCCATCCCAT
>NZ_VKHT01001087.1 GCF_014141535.1 Streptomyces alkaliphilus
GCGGATGGGTACGCAGCCGACCGGCGGTGGTGCGGTGGGTTCACAGGTCGGTGAACGGGGGGATCACCCGGATGATGGCGATCAACCGCAGGCGGGGCAGGGGCAGGGCGTAGAGCCAGCCGTCGCGCAGCACCGGCAGGCGCCGCATTCCGCCGGGCACGCCGCGGCGGGGGCCTTCGCCGATGTCGGTGACGTCCACCCCGACCTCGGCCAGGGCGACGAGTTCGGCGGCCAGGCGTTCGACCTCGGCGACGACGTGGTCGGGCAGGCCGGTGATGACGTGGTCGGCGTCGGGGTTGTAATCCCACCGCCAGGAGGAGGGTTCACTCACGCGGCGTGGCCTTCGAGTCCGGCCTGCTGTCGGGCGGCGTCCAGGATCTCGCCGATCTCGCGGGTGATGGCCCCGGCCTCGGCGGGGTCCTCGACCTCGGCCGCGCGGGTCTCCAGTTCCCGCAGGCGTGCCGCGCGGTGGGGGAAGCGTTCGATCGCGACCCGCAGCGACCACTGACCGACCAGGCGCCGCATCGGGGCCGCGCTCACCTCGCTGCGGGCTGCTTCCAGGGCGTCGGCGCGTTCCGCGTCGAAGGTCGGCAGCAGTTCCGGTGCCAGACGCACCAGGGCGGCCCGCAGCGCCTCGGGGGTGTGGGGTGGCTGCTCCATCACCGGCCCCGCCGGCCCGTCACGATCCGGTGCCGCGCCCATGTGCCCCTCCTTCGTTCGCCGGGTCTCCAGCGTACGCCGGGAACACCGGGCTCGACCCCGCAACTGCGGGGAGAGGGTGATCACGACGAGGTCCGGGCCGTGACACGGTGGCCGACCCCACGCACAGGGGAGTTGACCCGGCCCCGTCGACGGGCGAGCCTCCGGGTGAAGTGCCTCTGCACCTGCCGGGGACCAGGCCGCCACCACGAGAACCGAACCACAACCCTGCCGATCCCCCAGCCCACCCGGCACCGCCCGGGTGACTACAAACATTCGTAGTCCCCGGGGCAATTCCTCAAGCGGCGGATGTCCCCATGGTGAGGGAACGCCCCCGCTGGGGCGGGTAGCAACTGCCGACGTCGGCAGTTGCTACCCCGGCGAGGGAGCATCCCCGCGCGTGCGGGGAGCAGCCCACCAAGCTGCGGGCGCAGAAGGCGATCCCGGGACCATCCCCGCGCGTGCGGGGAGCAGGCTTTCCGAGCTGCGGTGTTGTCGGCCCGGAGCGCCGATCCTAACGAGCTCGTGCACGGTAGGTGATCAGCCGCTCGACGTCTGATCACCTACCGTGCACGAGCTCGTTAGGAAGCAAAGCTACCCAAATCCGAGGTTCAGACGCAGGCGCGGAGGTGCCCTTGTCCCGTCAGACGGCTGGATGGTGGGCTGTATCCGCACGCGGTGCGGGAACGGCTGTCGGCTGGCGCAGTTGGTCGGGGATGAGGTCGCCATGGCGGTTCCGAAGGTAGGCAAGTGCCTCTTCCAGGGAGGAGTCTGTCAATCGAGCGGTGTAACGGGGGTGGTTGGTTAGTGGCGGGCTGTGGAGAGGCGGCCGTCGAAGGTGATGTCGAAGGCGTTCAGTGCGGTCTTCCAGCGGCTGGTCCAGCGGGCCTGTCC
>NZ_VKHT01001088.1 GCF_014141535.1 Streptomyces alkaliphilus
CCGGCTGATGGCCGCCCGTCTCGCCGGCGAGGAGATCGAACCCCGCGGTCCCATCGAGACCGAAGCGGCCCGTCGCCTCGCCGACGACCTCAAAGACGAGTGATCACCCGGTTACCCAACACTTTCTCAGGCGGCGGCGTCGAAGCCGGAGGCGTCGGCCATCCGCTTGAGCTCCAGCAGGGCGTGCTTCTCTATCTGCCGGATCCGCTCCCGGGTCAGACCGTGCTGCCGGCCGACCTCGGTGAGGGTCCGCTCACGGCCGTCCTCGATGCCGTAGCGGGCCCGGATGATGGACGCGGTGCGGTCGTCGAGGCGACCGATGAGCTCCTCCAGCCCCTCCCGGCGCATCATGACCATGACGGACTGCTCCGGGGTGGCCGCGGAGGTGTCCTCCAGCAGGTCCCCGAACTGGGTCTCACCCTCGTCGTCCACGGCCATGTTGAGGCTGACCGGGTCCCGGGCCCAGTCCAGGACGTCCTGAACCCGCTCGGGTGTGGTGTTCAGCTCGGCGGCGATCTCCTGCGGCTCGGCGTCCCGCCCGTGCTCGCGGTTGAACTCCCGCTGCACCCTGCGGACCCGCCCCAGCTCCTCGACCAGATGGACGGGCAGCCGGATGGTGCGCGCCTGGTCCGCGATGGACCGGGTGATCGCCTGCCTGATCCACCAGGTGGCGTACGTGGAGAACTTGAAGCCCTTGGTGTAGTCGAACTTCTCGACCGCCCGGACCAGCCCGGCGTTGCCCTCCTGGACCAGGTCCAACAGGGGCAGACCGCTGCGCGGGTAGCGACGGGCCACGGCGACCACCAGCCGGAGGTTGGAGCGGATGAAGACGTCCTTGGCACGCTCCCCCTCCGCGGCTATCGCCTCCAACTCCTCGGACGGGACACCGACGACCGGACCCTCCGGCACGGGCTCGTCCCTCCCGTCCAGGATGCGGCGGGCGTACAGACCGGCCTCGATGGCCCGGGCCAACTCGACCTCCCGCGCCGCGTCCAACAGCGGCGTGCGGGCGATCTCGTCCAGGTACATGCCCACCAGGTCGCGCTCGGTGGCGTCGCCCTCCGCGGAGGGCCTGGCGCTGCCCGTGGTTCCGACCGGACCGGAGGTCTGCCGGCTGCGGGCGACGGCACGGCTTGCCATACGTGCTCCCTTGCGAATGATTGGGTGTGACGCTCGGTGGCGCTCTGCCTGTGCTCCTTCTCGGCCGGCGGAGTGCCTACTCGCACCCGCCTTCCGTAACGAATCAACGACGGGAAACCGGACAGAATTCCCAAGCCGCGCATCTTTTTCCGCGGATGCAGTACCCTGCCCACCGGCGCACGCGAACACCGCCCCGGAGGGGGTCCCGTCACCCGGGCCCACCGCCCCGACCGGCTCGCGCGGCCGCTCCCGCCGGTCCGCTCCCCATCCGATCCCGTCACGTCCCCCGGGGGCTCTCACCCCCTTGGACGATCCGGATCCCGGAAAGGTTGCGGATCGACTCCTCTTCGCCTGCCCGACTCCTCGGCGGGCATGTGCGATCCATCCCTTTTCCCTCCCCTTCCTCCGCTCTTCGGTCGATTCCCCTCGCCCGGCTCCCGGCGTCCCGGGC
>NZ_VKHT01001089.1 GCF_014141535.1 Streptomyces alkaliphilus
TCCCGGCGCCGACGGGCTCCCCGGAGGGTTCCGGGGGCGGGGATCCCCGGTCCGGGGACCGTCCCCCGGGATCGTCGAAGGCCGCCAGGTATTCGGGGCGGGGGCCCGACGGGGCACGGTGGTCCCCGGACGGCGCCCCGAAGAGGGGCAACGGATGGTCCGCGTCGGCGGCCCGGTCCGTCCACGACCCGGGCCGCCCCGTCACCGGGCCGGCGCCGGGCGGGGCGTGGGGGTCCGGAAAACCCGAGCGCCCCGGAAAACCCGAGCGCCCCCGGGAGTCCGGGAAAGCTGCCTCCCGCGGGCCGTGACCACGATCATCGGGACGCATCGACACCCCGGCTCCCGGCTCGGGGAGCCATCCCGGCGGACGACCGGGGAACCGTCGGCGGGACGACCGCTCCCGGTCGTCCCGCGATCTCGTCGCACAGGTCGCGGAAGGCGTCGGCCACCGCGTCGGGGAACTCCATCATCGCCACGTGCCCGGCGGAGGGCAGGGCGAGCATCCGGGAGTCGCGGAAGGTGATCGCGGCCCGCCGGGCCATCCGGAAGGCCACCAGGCGGTCCCGGCCGCCGTAGACCAGCAGGGTCGGCGCCAGGACCCGTTCCGCCTGTCGCCACAGCGACTGCTGACCGCCCAGCGCGTAGGCGTGGAAGATCCCGGCGGCGCTCCGCCCCAGGGAGTCCCAGAACCAGGGCAGGGTCTGACGGCGTTCCTGCTCGGCCACGGCCACCGCCAGTTCGTGCTCGGTGATCCGCGCCGGGTCCCCGTAGCACAGCCGCAGCACGTCCCGGGCGCGCTGCTCCGGCGGGTAGTCCCGGGTGAGGCGCCGCATGAGCCGGGACGCGCCGGGGGCGCCGAGCAGCGCGGTGGGCACGGCGGTGCGCTGGGGACGCAGTTCCGGGAGGGCGGGTGAGATCAGCGTCAGCGACCGCACCAGATCCGGACGCAGCGCGGCCACCCGGGTGGCCGCCGCGCCGCCGAGGGAGTTGCCGAAGAGGTGGACCGGTCCGCGCCCGGACACCTCCAGGCAGCGGATCACCCGCCGGGCGTGGGCGGGGATCGAGTAATCGCCGTCCACGGGTGGCGGGGAGGCCCCGAAGCCGGGCAGGTCGAGCGCCTCGCAGTCGACGTCGCCGGCCAGGCGTTCCATCAGGGAGGACCAGTTGCGGGAGGAGCCCCCCAGGCCGTGGACGAAGAAGGCCGGCTCGGCGTCGTGGCGGTCGGCCGCCCGGCGGCGGACCGCCACGACGTCGTCAACCAGCGCCCTGGGGTGGAAGGTCTCCCCCTCCCGCACCCCGGGCCAGTCCTCCGTCATGGCCGCCGCCTCGTAACGCTGCTGCCGGGTCGATGACATGCCGCAATATTACGAGCCCGTCACGTTCCCGCCGAAGGGCGGTCGGGAAGGTTTCCGCGCGGATTTCGGGGAAGTCGGGGAAAACACATGACGCGCCCCGTCGCCGAACCACCTCACAATGGACATCAACCCACCAATCGGGCTCTCGCCCCGAGGCGGTCCCCGCCGGAACCCACCGCGCCGGACCGACGGGATCCCGCCGTTCGGGCGGGAGGGCCCACCGGTCGGGCATGGAG
>NZ_VKHT01000109.1 GCF_014141535.1 Streptomyces alkaliphilus
CGCATGCGGAAGCGGGACGGGAGGGGTGTGACAGCGGTGTCGGAGGGATCCTGCCTGTTCAGGGAGGCGCTCGGGTTTTCGATGTGTAACACGATGCGATGCCGTTACGAAATCGATTCCGGAGCGCGGGGCGCGGGGTCGACACGCAGGTCCCGCGGGGCGAGCGCGCGGCGGCGGGCCACCACCGCGAGTCGCTCCGCGCCGGGCCCCGCGCCCGCCGGGGAAACGCCCGGCGCGAGTGGCCCGGGACGAGACCGCTGCCGGGATCGACGAAGGCCACCGGGCCGCCCGCACCGTCGTGCCCGAAGGAGTGGTCCGCGCCCGGGAACGGCAGCCCGACCATGAGATCCGGGCCGTGGGCCCGGTATCCACCGATCACCGCGTCGTGTCCCATCACCTGCGGTCGGGCGGCCCGCGGTACCCCGAGGAGGGCGGGCGGCGGGGCCCGGCCGGCGAGACCGTCCACGACCGCCGCGTACCTCCCCGCCGGCTCCCGGACGGAGGGGACCGCGCCGACGGGGGACGGGCCGGCCGGCCGGATCACCCGCTCACGGGCCGGACGCTCCAGCGGCCCGACTCGGGAGGCGCGCCGATCGCGGGCGATGCCGGCCGGGACCGTCGTCGGCCGCCGTCCGGGTGCCACGGTGCACGGATCCGGTCCTCGTACATCTCGTGCGGGGGACACCGGTGGCGCGCAGGACCACCTCCCCGACGGGAGGGAGGGGCCCGGTCCGGAGTCCGCGGCCCTCCCGGCGCTCCCCCGGCGGAGGGTGCGGAACGGGTGGTGTGAGTCTCTCGTCCGCCCCGGCCGCCCACGGGTCCGGGCGGCCGTCGAACATGACCCCCGGGAATTCCCGGAATCACCCGAAAGAGTGAGGAACGAGGTGGGAAAACCCCCGATTCACCCCCGCGAGCGGGCCCGGAAGGCGGCCCGCCGTGCCTGTTTGGCGATCCGACGATCGGGGTGGAGCCGGCTCATCGCATCCAGCACGTCCCCGGTGGCCGGATGGTCCACCCGCCAGACGCGGTCGAAGAAGTCGGAGTGGTGACCCACCAGGCCGTCGACCAGTTCGCGCAGTTCCTCCTCGTCCGCGGTACCGGGGACACCGCCCGGCGGCACGGCTCCGACCCTGGCGGCGAGGGTGTCCACCGTCAGCCAGAAGACCATCTCCTCGGAGGGGGCGGGCACCCCCTCGATCCCGTGTTCGGTCAGCCAGACCCGGGCGAGACCTCCCAGCTCCGGATCGTCCAACACCTCGTGCAGGGCGGGAGTCGCCTCGGAGCCCACCAGCGAGAGCACCGACTGGCACTCCAACCGCCGGCCGGGGGCCGCGGCGTCCGAACCCCGGGCGGCGGCGAGCAGTTCCCGGGCCGCCTTCTCCGGTTCCCGGCGTGCCAGCCATCCCTCCGCCTCGACCCGGGCCGCGTCCTCGGGGTAGGCGGCGAGCACCGTCAGCAGCCGGGAGGCTCCGGCCTCCGCGGCCTCCCCGAGGACGGGGGCGTCCATGCCCGCCTCCGAGAGGCGGCGCCGCATCGCGTACAGGCCGAGAGGGGTCAGCCGCACCCGGCCGTACCGACGCTCCTCCTCGGCATCGGGGTGGGGATCGGCCCCGTCCCCGAAGTCGCCGTCGTCATTGTCCTCGCCGGTGAGCAGTGTCGGGTCCATGCCCTCGTACTCGATCACCCCGGTGGGGGCGAGCACCGCGAACTGGGAGTCGAGCCGCGCCATCACCACCGAGACCTGTTCCATCGTCTCGAGGTCGGGAGCCGTCCGGTCATCGGGCATGAGCAGTCCCGCAGCGACCACCGGCAGCGGCACCATGGCGTCGGACACCCCGGCGGGCGCGCTCACCGTCATCAGGTAGAGGGAGGCCAGGGCCGCCTCCAGGAAGCCGTTGTCCTCCTCCACACCGGCGAGGTGCGGGGTCTCCCCCTCCTGCTCGATCAGGGCGTCCTCCAGCACGAAGGCGGAGGCCAGTTCGGCGAGCACGACCTCCACGGTGCCGTACCAGCGCTCCAGGACCTCGGCCGGGGAATCGGCTCCGAACCCGGCGAGGGCGGCGGCCGGGACGGCGCGCGGCGCCCTCTCCTCCCCGATCACCTCGACCAGCCCGGCCTCGATCGCGAACGCCCACGCCTCGGCCGCCATGGCCGCCCCATCGGGATCGTCGGCCAGTCCCAACAACTCCACCGCGCGGGCCAGATCCTGCTCGGTCGGGTCCAGGCCCGGCTCCAGGGCGACGCCCTCCGCGGCCGTGGCGGAGCCGGGCGCGTTACCGGCCCCGCCCCCGACCGGCAGTTCACGGGCCAGGTGGATCGCCCGGGAGAGAAGCGGGGCGGCGAGCGCGGCAGCGGCCAGTTCGGCCTCCCGGGGAAGCCGCACGGGCGGCATCACGGCGGGCTGGGCACCGATCACGGTGGGGGAACTCCTTCATGGGGAAGAGCACGGAGCGCCCAGCCTAGCGGCCCCTCCGACCCCCGGGTTCCGAGGAACGGACCGGCCCGGCGGGATCGGGGACGATTCCGCCGGGCCGGTCGGCGTACGGACTTCCGCTCCCCGACTTCCCGTCAGTCGTTGCTGTGCAGGGCCGCGTTGAGGCCACCCCAGGAACCGGTGCGCTGGAGCGCCTCGACGGTGCCGGTGGTGGAGTTGCGGCGGAAGAGCAGGTTGCTCGCGCCGGTCAATTCCAGTGCCTTGACCACCGATCCGTCCGGAAGGGTGACCCGGGTGCCGGCGGTGACGTACAGGCCGGCCTCGACCACACAGTCGTCACCCAGCGAGATGCCGATGCCCGCCTCCGCACCCAGCAGGCAGCGCTCGCCCAGGGAGATGGTCTCCCTGCCCCCGCCGGAGAGGGTGCCCATGATCGACGCGCCACCGCCGATGTCCGACCCGTCGCCGACCACCACCCCGGCACTGATCCGTCCCTCCACCATGGAGTTGCCCAGGGTGCCGGCGTTGAAGTTGACGAAACCCTCGTGCATGACGGTGGTGCCGGAGGCCAGGTGGGCCCCCAGCCGTACCCGGTCGGCGTCGCCGATGCGCACACCGGAGGGCACCACGTAATCGGTCATCCGGGGGAACTTGTCGACACCGGTGACGATGAGCGGCGAACCGGCCGCGCGGGCGGCGAGCCGGGCGTGATCCACCCGGTCGATCGGCACCGGACCCAGGTTGGTCCAGGCGACGTTGGCGAGCAGGCCGAAGACACCGTCGAGGTTCTGGGCGTTGGGCCGCACCAGCCGGTGGCTGAGCAGGTGAAGTCGCAGATAGGCGTCGTGGGCGTCCGTGGGCTTGTCCGCCAGGGAGCCGATCACGGTACGGACCGCCACCACCTCGACCCCGCGCCGGGGGTCGGGGCCGAGCGCGTCGAGGGCGGCTTCGCCGAGCAGTTCACCGGCCCGCTCGGTGGTGAGTCGTTCGGTGCCCGCCGGTCCCGGCTCGTCGAGCAGTTCCGGGGCGGGGAACCAGGTGTCCAGGACGGTGCCGTCGGTGGTGAGGGTGGCGAGGCCGGCGGCCACGGCGCCGGTGGTGGAGTGAGCACGTGCGGTCATGGGGCCACGCTAACCGGCGGCCGGCTCCGGCCGCGAACCGGTCCCGCCTTCCCGCGTGCCCCCGCCGCCGACGGAGGGCGGCGGGCGCCGCGGGCATCGAGCACGACGCCCCACCGGTCGGCGGACCGGTGGGGCGGAGGGAGCGATGAGCACGGCCGAACCGGACCGCACCCGGCCGAAGACCCGCGGAGGCCGTCAGACGTTGAATCCGAGGGCGCGCAACTGCTCCCGACCCTCGTCGGTGATCTTGTCCGGGCCCCACGGGGGCATCCAGACCCAGTTGATCCGCAGTTCGCTGACGATCCCCTCGGTGGCCGTCCTGGCCTGGTCCTCGATCACGTCGGTCAACGGACAGGCCGCGGAAGTGAGGGTCATGTCGATGGTGGCGATGTTGGCGTCGTCGATGTGCACACCGTAGATGAGGCCGAGGTTCACGACATCGATGCCCAGTTCGGGGTCGACGACGTCGTACAGGGCCTCGCGCACCTCCTCCTCGGAGGCCGGGGTGGTGGTGGTCTCGGTCATGAAATCTCCCGGTTGTGGTGATTCACCGCGCCGACCCGCGCGGTCGCTTCCTCCCCGCCGGCCGCTTGCGCGGTCGCTTCCTCCCCGCCGGCCGCCTGCGCGGTCGCTTCCTCCCCGCCGGCCGCTTGCGCGGTCGCTTCCTCCCCGCCGGCCGCTTGCGCGGTCGCGTCCTTCCAGGCCATCCAGCTCAGCAGCGCGCACTTCACCCGCGCGGGATACTTCGACACCCCGGCGAAGGCGACGGCGTCCTGGAGGATCTCCTCCATCTCGTCGTCCGGCTCCAGTCGTCCCTTGGACTGCATCAGCTCCAGGAAGGACTCCTGGATCCGCCGCGCGTCGGCGATCTTCGCGCCGACCAGCAGTTCGTTCAGGACCGAGGCACCCGCCTGACTGATGGAACAGCCCTGGCCCTCGTAACTGACGTCCGCGATGGTGTCGCCGTCCAGGCGGACCCGCAGGGTGATCTCGTCACCACAGGTCGGGTTGACGTGGTGGACCTCGGCGTCCCCCTCGCGCAGGCCACGGCCGCGCGGGTTCTTGTAGTGGTCCAGGATCACGTCCTGGTACATCGATTCCAACTTCATCGCGTCATCCTCGCGCTCCGGCCGCGGCCACACCGGGCCACGCCGCTGTCACGGACGGTGGGGTGACCCGGTGGGATGACCACCGGGTGCCCGTGGCGTCAACCGAAGAAGTCGCGGACATGTTCCAGTCCCTCCACCAACGCGTCCACCTCGGCCGGCGTGGAGTACAGGTAGAAGGAGGCGCGGGTGGTCGCCGGCACGCCGTAGCGCAGGCACACGGGGCGGGCACAGTGGTGTCCGACGCGCACCGCGATCCCCAGCTCGTCGAGCACCTGCCCGACATCGTGGGGGTGGATGTCCCCCAGCGTGAAGGAGATCGCCGCTCCCCGATCGCGGACGTCGGGAGGGCCGATGACCCGCAGATCGGGCACGGAGGCCAGCCGCTCCAGGGCGTAGGCGGTGATCGCGTGCTCGTGCGCCGCGATCCGCTCCATACCGATGCCGGACAGGTAGTCGATGGCCGCGCCCAGGCCGACCGCCTGCGCGATCGGCGGCGTGCCCGCCTCGAACTTGTAGGGCGCCGGCGCGTAGGTGGAGGAGCTCATCGAGACGGTCTCGATCATCTCCCCACCGCCCAGGAACGGCGGCAGGTCCTCCAACAGCTCCTGGCGTCCCCACAGCACACCGATACCGGTGGGTCCGCACATCTTGTGTCCGGTGAAGGCGACGAAGTCGGCCTGCAGGGCCTGCACGTCCAGCACCTGGTGGGGTGCCGCCTGCGAGGCGTCGATGAGTACCAGCGCACCGACCTCCTGGGCCCGGCGGACGATGGTCTCCACCGGGTTGACGGTGCCGAGGATGTTGGAGACCAGCACGAACGAGACGATCTTGGTCCGTTCGGTGATCACCTCCTCGATCCGGGAGAGGTCGAGGCGGCCGTCGTCGGTGAGACCGAACCATCGCAGGGTCGCGCCGGTGCGCTGCGACAGCAGCTGCCAGGGCACGATGTTGGAGTGGTGCTCCATCTCGGTGATGACGATCTCGGTGCGCTCGTCCACCCGGTAGGGGTCGTCCGCCCAGCCCAACATGTTGGCGACGAGATTCAGTGACTCCGAGGCGTTCTTGGTGAAGATCACCTCGTCCCGGCTGGGGGCGTTGATGAAGGTCGCGACCCGGTCGCGAGCGCCCTCGTAGAGGGCCGTGGCCTCCTCGGCGAGCACGTGCACGCCGCGGTGGACGTTGGCGTTGTGCCGTTCGTAGTAGGTGGTGAGGGCGTCCAGCACCTGGCGCGGCTTCTGCGAGGTCGCCGCGTTGTCCAGGTAGACCAGGCGCCGACCGTCGTGGACCGTGCGGTCCAGGGCGGGGAAATCCTTGCGGATCGCCTCGGTGTCGAGGAGGCCGGTCAGCTGCGTCACGCCCCCTCCTTTCGGTAGCTCGTGGGGCCCGCCCCGGGGTGCGGGACGGGCCGGTTCGGGTGCGGCGTCCCGACGGCCGGCCGTCGGCCGGTCGTCGGGACGCCCGCGCGGCCCGGGGGCCGCGCGCGGGGACGTCACGCGGACGCGCCGCCCTTGACGTAGCGCTCGTAGCCCTCGGCCTCCAGCTGCTCCGCCAGCTCGGGGCCGCCGGACTCCACGATCCGCCCCTTGGCGAAGACGTGGACGTGGTCGGGCTTGATGTATCGCAGGATACGGGTGTAGTGGGTGATCAGCAGGGTGCCGACCTCACCGTTCTCCCGGACCCGGTTGACGCCGTCGGAGACCACCCGCAGGGCGTCGATGTCCAGCCCGGAGTCGGTCTCGTCGAGGATCGCGATCCTCGGCTTGAGCAGTTCGAGCTGGAGGATCTCGTGGCGCTTCTTCTCACCGCCGGAGAAGCCCTCGTTCACGTTGCGCTCGGCGAAGGCGGGGTCCATGTTCAGGCGGGCCATGGCCTCCTTGACCTCCTTCACCCAGGTCCGCAGCTTCGGGGCCTCGCCCCGAATCGCGGTGGCGGAGGTGCGCAGGAAGTTGGAGACCGAGACGCCGGGCACCTCGACCGGGTACTGCATGGCCAGGAAGACACCGGCGCGGGCGCGCTCGTCCACCGACATCTCCAGCACGTCCTCCCCGTCGAGGGTGACGGTGCCGCCGGTGACGGTGTACTTCGGGTGACCCGCCAGCGAGTACGCCAGGGTGGACTTGCCGGAGCCGTTGGGCCCCATGATGGCGTGGGTCTCGCCCTGCTTCACGGTCAGGTCGACGCCCCGCAGGATCTCGGCGGAGCCGGTCTCGGTCTCGACGGAGACGTGCAGGTCGTGGATCTCAAGCGTTGCCATGGGGAACTCAGGACTCCTGGGTGACGGAGACGAGCACGGCGGCACCGGGGCCGTCTCCTTCGATCTTGACAGGGTATACGGGAATGGGGCGCGAGGCCGGGGGGCCGGAGGGCTGCCCGGTCCGCAGGTCGAACATGGATCCGTGGAGCCAGCATTCGATCATGCAGTCCTCCACCTCGCCCTCGGAGAGCGACACGTTGGCGTGGGAGCAGATGTCGTGCACGGCGAAGACCTCGCCCCCGGTGCGCACGACGGAGATCGGCACGCCCTCGATCTCCACGCGGCGGGGGGTGTCCTCCTCCAGGTCCCCCAGCGCGCAGGCCTTGACGAAATCACCGGTGTTCGCGGCGGCGGCGCTCATCCGATGGACGCCTCGAGCTCGGCCTCCAGCTTGGCCACCAGCCTCTCCTCAACGTCCGGGACGCCGATGCGCTGCACCAGCTCGGCGAAGAAGCCGCGGACGACCAGTCGGCGGGCCTCCTCGGTCGGGATGCCCCGGGAGGTGAGGTAGAAGAGCTGCTCGTCGTCGAAGCGGCCGGTGGCGGAGGCGTGGCCCGCGCCCACGATCTCGCCGGTCTCGATCTCCAGGTTGGGGACCGAGTCGACCCGGGCCCCGTCGGTCAGGACGAGGTTCCGGTTGAGTTCGTAGGTGTCGGTGCCGGTGGCGGTGGCACGGATCAGCACGTCACCGATCCACACCGCGTGCGCGTCGCGACCCTGGAGGGCTCCCTTGTAGGCCACGTCGCTGCGGCAGTTCGGGGCGTCGTGGTCGACGAACAGGCGGTGTTCGTGGTGCTGACCGTTGTCGGTGAAGTACAGCCCGTAGAACTCCGCCTCACCACCGGGAGCGGTGTAGGTGACACGCGGGTGCAGCCGCACCAGATCGCCGCCGAAGGTCACGATCACCGAGGTGAACCGGGCGTCCCGCCCGATCAGGGCGTTGTGCTGGGAGCAGTGCACGGCGGTGTCGTCCCAGTCCTGCACGGAGACCACGGTGAGCTTGGCCCCGTCCCCGACGACGAACTCGACGTTGGCCGCGCGGACGGTGTCGCCGGTGTGGTCCAGGACGATGATCGCCTCGGCGAAGGGCTCCAGTTCGAAGACGGTGTGCCCGAAGGTGACCCCGCCCTCGCCGTGCAGCGAGACCCGGATCGGCTCGGTGAGGGCGCGCTCCCTGGCCACCGTGACCACGGTGGCGCTCTCGAAGGAGCTGTAGGCGCGGGCGGCGACCCGGTCGACCGGCTTGCCGGCGCGGCCGAGACGGGCGTCGTCGCGACCGACCTTCTCCACGGTGACGCCGTCGGGGGTGGTGATGTCGAGCTTGACGGAGCCGGCCCGATCGGTCGGCTCGTCGTGCAGGCCGCGCAGGCGCTCGAGCGGGGTGAAGCGCCATTCCTCCTCGCGACCCCGGGGCACCGGGAAGTCGGCCACATCGTAGGACGGCGGCGCACTCATCCGGGTGGCCACGGTGGAATCCGCGGCCACCGCGATGGATCCGGTGGTGGTGGCACCGGCCGGAAGGGTCTGGGCCTCAGCCATGGCAGTCGTCGTGCTCGCTTTCTGGGTCTGCGGGTCGGCGCCGCCGGCGCGGCGGGCGGCGGGCCGGCGGCGGTCGGGTCGGCCCCGGGCGGGTGTCCGGGGCTCCGGGCG
>NZ_VKHT01001090.1 GCF_014141535.1 Streptomyces alkaliphilus
CTCCCCGGGAGAAGGGGCGATCCGATCATCATCAAGCCGTAACCCCGGTGCCCCGGACTCGTTGGGGACCTTGCAGGCTCTCCGTGATTCGCCCCCGGAGGCCCGCCTCACCCTTTCGGGTGAGGCGGTCAATGGGGCGACACCCGGTCCGTGACAGAGAGCCGACCGTGCACACGAGAGGAGGTGACGCCCGTGATCGGATCCGTGTCGACCCACCGGCGGGCCGGTGCCTTCGCCGCGGCCGTGGCGGCGTCGGAGGACGCTCCCGCGAACGGAGCGGCTCCCGCGGCACCACCGGCGTCCGAAGTGTCCCCGTACCCGGCACCGGGTGCCTCGGACCCCACGCCGGGAAGGGCGTCGGCGGAGCCGTCCCCGGAGGAGTTCGCGCCCCTGCTGCGGGTCGTCGACGGGATGCGCGCGCTCCCCCCGCCCCGCATGGACCCCCGGACGAGAGCGGTACAGCGCGCCCAACTCGTCGCCGCGCTGGAGGCCGCGTTCGCCGAGGGCGGCGCGACGGCCCTCGGCGCGCCTTCCACCGGGCCCGACCGCCCGCGCGGAGCCCATCGGGCGGGACCCGCCCGCGGCTTCGGGGCCCTGCGCCCCCGATCCCGCCTCACCAAGGGTCTGGCCGCCGGTGGTCTCACCGTCGGCGTCGCCGCCGGAGCCTTCGGCGGAGCCGCCGCCGCGAGCACCAACGCCCTCCCCGGCGACACCCTCTACGGCCTCAAACGCGGCATGGAGGACCTGCGCCTGGACCTGGCCGGCGGACAACACGACCGGGGGCGTATACACCTCAACCACGCCTCCACCCGGCTCAAC
Source organism: Streptomyces alkaliphilus (assembly GCF_014141535.1). GTDB lineage: Bacteria > Actinomycetota > Actinomycetes > Streptomycetales > Streptomycetaceae > Streptomyces > Streptomyces alkaliphilus. The sequence continues at coordinate 820 of NZ_VKHT01001090.1, forward strand.
GAGGCCCGACGGCTCATGGAGCGCGGTCGATCCGGGCCGTTGGAGTCCGAGCAGGTGGCCGAGGTCCGGGCCGCCCTCACCGCCATGGCGGCCAACACCGTCGAGGGCCATCGCCTGCTGGTCGAGGCGCACGAGCAGGACGGTTCCGTCGCCCCCCTGCGCACCCTCTCGGACTTCTCCGAACGCCACCGGGAGACCTGGGCCGACCTGCGCCCACAACTCCCCCCGGCGCTGAACGACATCGGGGTCGAGGTCACCCGGATCCTCGAGGCCCTGCGGGAGGAGGTGGTCGCCGTCGGGTTCCTGCTGCGCGAGGACGAGGAGGCGGTGACCACCGAACCCTCACCGGAGCTCTCCCCCTCCGCCGACGGAACACCGGACACCGCGCCGCCCGACCCGACCTTCGGCCCCTCCGGCGCCAACCCGCCCGGGGGAATCGAGGAGGAGGGCGGCCCCGTCTCCACCGGAACGGCACCGCCGGAGTCGGTCCCCGCACCCCCCTCGGGGGAGGAGCAGCGCCGCCCGCCCGCGGGGGACGGCGGAGCCCCCGGGGGCGAGCCGGAGGACGGAACGACGGGCCCGGATCCCACCGAACCCGTGCCGACGGAGCCGGGGGCGGAGATCACCCTCCCCCCGCTCATCGACGGGCTGCTGCCCGGCCTGGGCATCGACGTACGGTCCACCGACCGTTCCTGAACCTCCCCCGGGGCCCGGTCCCGGACAGGGGCACCACCGGCGGCGAACGGCAACGGCCCCCGCGACGGATACCAC
>NZ_VKHT01001091.1 GCF_014141535.1 Streptomyces alkaliphilus
GAACCGTAGTCCCCGGCACCGACAATCGCCCCCGGTTTTCCTCCCCGCCCCGTCGGCCGGGACGGCGGGGCGGGAGAACGACGGCGGCGGAGCCGGGGGCGGCCTCACCCCGGCGGGATCCGGCCCGTCGTCACAGGAAGTGGTACCCGCTCTCCCTCAGCACCCCGTCCACCTGCTCGCGGTGCTCCGGCCCCTGCGTCTCCAGCCACACCTCCACCTCGGCCTCGTCCACCGCCAACCGGGCGTCGGTCCGCACGTGGTTGACCGCCAGCACATTGGCGTCCACCCCCGAGAGGGTCCCCAACAGCGCGGCCAGCACCCCGGGGCGGTCCGGCAGCCGCAGACGCAGCGTGAGGTACCGGCCGGCCGCGGCCATGCCGTGCCGCAGCGTGCGCTGGAGCACCAGCGGGTCCACGTTGCCGCCCGACAGCACCGCGACCACCGGCCCGTCGAACCGGTCCGGTTCCTCCAACAGGGCCGCCACCGGCGCGGCCCCCGCCGGCTCCACCACCAGCTTGGCCCGCTCCAGGCACAGCAGCAGCGCCCGGGAGAGCGCGTCCTCCGACACCAACCGGATGTCGTCCACCAGCTCCGCTATCACCCGGAACGGCACGTCACCGGGACGGCCCACCTTCATGCCGTCGGCCATCGTCGCCGGGGAGGCCACGGCCACCGGCCGACCCGCGGCCAACGAGGGCGGATAGGCGGCGGCACCCTCAGCCTGCACGCCCACCACCCGCACGTCCGGGCGCAGCGACTTCACCGCCAGCGCCACCCCGGCGGCCAGGCCGCCGCCCCCGATGCCCACCACGACGGTGCTCACCTCGGGGCACTGCTCGAGGATCTCCAACCCCACCGTGCCCTGGCCCGCGACCACGTCCGGGTGGTCGAAGGGGTGGATGAAGACGGCGCCGGTGCGCTCGGCGTGCTCGCGCGCCGCCTCCAGCGTCTCGTCCACCACCTGCCCCCGGGTGATCACCCGGGCCCCGTACTCGCGGGTCGCCGCCACCTTCGGCAAAGGAGCGCCCGCCGGCATGAAGACGGTGGACTCCACGCCCAGCGTGGCGGCCGCCAGCGCCACCCCCTGCGCGTGGTTGCCGGCGCTGGCGGCCACCACGCCACGCGCCCGCTCCTCCGGCGTCAGGCCGTGGATGCGGGTGTAGGCGCCGCGCAACTTGAACGATCCGGTGCGCTGGAGGTTCTCGCACTTCAGGTGCACCGCCGAGCCGACCAGCCGGGAGAGGTGGCGGCTGCCCTCCATCGCCGTCACCCGGGCCACCCCGGCCAGGAGCTCGCGCGCCCGCCACACGTCCTTGATGTCGGGGATATCGGGGGTCCCGAGGGCCCCGGTCGACTCGTCCGAACCGGTCGCGTCCACCTCGACACCGGGATCACCGGCACCGGCCGAGGGCTCCCCCGCCGATCGGGCGGGGTCGGCGCCCGTGCGCAGATTCACGTTCATGTCGCCAGTCTCGCAGCCCGCGCCGCCGGTGGGGTGACGGCGCGGGCGGGGTTCGCCCGGTGGGGCCGTGCACCGGTTTCGTCACGGTCCGGAACGTCTCCGTGATGGCCGTCGCCGACCCTG
>NZ_VKHT01001092.1 GCF_014141535.1 Streptomyces alkaliphilus
GTCCGAGGGCGCCTCGGCAGGGCAGGGGCTCCTCCAGGCGGTGGATGTCGTCCAGCTCCCAGTGCCACAGGCCGGGCTCCTGGTGGCCCCAGGGGGCGCAGCAGTCGGCGGCTCGGTGGGCGGTGGTGAGGGTGGCGGTGCCGAGGATTGCGCCCCGATGGTCGGGCCAGGCCGGGACGATGCCGGGAGGAAGAACGGCCCGGCGGTCGACCGCGACTGCCGCGTGCAGCGCGATGCGGGTGCCGATGTGCTGGCTCGCCGGGCGCCAACTCCGGTTCTCCCGGCGTTTCGGCCCGTGCAGGATCGCGCCGATCCAGGGCTGTCGAATCGTGAGTGCTCGCACTCGGGGGTCCTTTCGTCAGGCGTGGATACGGGCGCGGGGCGCGGGGTCGGAGATGAACCGCACATCGCCGGGGTGCTCGCCGGCCCACTGTTCGGCGCAGGTCTTGTGCGCGGGTTCCCCGGCGTGGGAGCGGAGCGGGGTGGGCCTGCCGCACAGGGCGCAGGGGCGGTCGTTTTGGTGGTCGTAGTGCCTCGGGTCCCTCCAGGTCAGCAGCGGGGCGTCGGGGCTCATGCGGCAACCGCCAGGTCCGGGGCCGCGCAGTCGGCGCACCGCCGGTCCGCGCGGGGCAGGCAGTACGGCTGGCGGATCCCGCACCCCTGGCAGGTCTGCCGGGCGGCCATCGCGCGATCGAGGGCCTCTTCCTGCGCGAGGCTGGGCACGCGCTTGGGCACGGCCAGGCGGGCGTCGTAGAGCCAGGCCGGGCGGGTGCAGGTGCGGAGCGGGCGGTAGGCGCAGCGGCGGCAGCGGAGGATCGCGACGGGGGCGTGACCTCCGGGCCTCAGTCCGGCGTCCCGCAGCTGGCGGCGGGTCATCAGGTGGTCGGGGGCGGTGCGGTAGTCGTAGGTCGGGAGTGTGGTCTCGGGGTGCTCCTGGTCGGTGGTCTGCTCGTCGCCTTCGTGATGGTCGGCAGTGACCGCGGCGAGGAGTCGTCCACGGGCGGCACCGAGGCCGGACAGAGCGCCGGTGGCGAGGGCACCGGCACCGAGCCCGGCACCTCCGCCGGGGCGGGCGACGCCGGCGGGGACGCCCCGGCGGTCGGCACCGACGCCGGCACCGACACCGAACCGAACGGGCCCACCGAGCGCGAGCCGCGCTACAAGGAGGGCGACGAGACCAAGACCATCGACAGCACCGAGTGCGTCAACGCCCGCGATTACTGGGACCAGGAGGGCGAGAACGAGGGCACCGTCACCATGCCCGACTTCTACGACAAGCACTTCGCGTCGGTGAAGGAGTGCATCCAGGCCGCCGGGTGGAGGTACACCGACGACGAGAAGGTGAACGAGGTCCTCAAGGGCGAGGGCATGGTCGTGAACCAGTCGCCCAAGCGGTACGAGCCCTTCAACCCGGAGACCGACGAGATCACCCTCCACATCTCCACCGGCTACGAGGGCTGAGCCGCCCGCCCGCGACCGTATGGGGGTCGCGGGCGGAGCACCGGGGCGCCCCGGGACGGCATCGGCGGGCCGGGTGCCGCGGGGCGTGAGGAGATATCGCGTGGCCCGGACGGGGGCCCGGG